>NZ_DIAC01000079.1:11564-16744 GCF_002414625.1 Methylophaga sp. UBA5088
CGCGAATAGCTACATTGGTAACGCAGCCAATCTGGATTTGGGATTAGGTCTTCTGAATTGGTTAGTAGAAGACGATGGTCTTATCACGATTCCAATAAAAACCAGTGTTGGTACACAACTGACCTTATCCAACACGGAATCGATGATTATCGGTTTTGGCTTTTTATTTGCTATGCCATTACTTCTCCTTACAGTTGGACTCACTCTGTGGTGGCGGAGAAAACGTCGATGAAAAGCAGCTATTTCACTAATTTTATTTTGTTGTTATTAGTCGTTGGTTTATTCTGGTTTTCTCAACATAACGCTAATCAGCAGAATGATCATTCAGTCCAATTATTAACATCACTAAATCCTGCTGATATCAATACCATTGATATCCAACAACGACAAAAAAATGATATCAAGCTAATCCGCGATAATGCATCCTGGCGATTGATGTCACCTTACCCTGCCCCTGTCAGTCAAACCCGCATCAATCTCATTCTGAGCTTGTTAAAAACACCCGTTCATGGTGAGTTTCAGCCCATGGATATCTCGTCGCTTGCTCAGTTTGGTCTCCATACCCCCTCGGTGATCGTCAGCTTAAACAATGAGAGTTTTGCGTTGGGTGATGTAGAGCCTATTAGTAAACGTCGTTATGTGCTTTATCAACACATCATTTATCTTATCGATGATGATGTTATGCCCTTATTAACTGCGAGTGCTGATAGCTTTATTGATAACAGGCTTATTGCTGAACATAAAAACATTGAAAAACTCACACTGCCCCGCTCTCTGAATAATCCAGAACCGCTGCAACTAACTCTCTCAAATGGCCAATGGCAATCTGATGATAAAAACTTAACAAGTGATGCGTTAAAGGTGTTGATAGATAGCTGGCAATTTGCCTATGCAACTCAGGTCAGGAAAGTCACATCAGCCGAGTTAATGGCAAAACCTGGTCCTCAAATTACACTTTGGCTGGAAGGTCAAAAACGGCCTGTTTCATTGATCATGCAGACCACTGACAATAACCTTATTCTGACCAATCAAGATTTAAGCTTAGAATATATTTTCCCTATGGCGATGAGCTCCCAGCTATTACCTAATACGCCCACTCAAACTAACGAATAGACATGCCTGAACTGCCAGAAGTAGAAACCACGCGACGTGGTATTCAACCCTTTATTGAGAATCAATCCATCACAAAAATGGTGGTACGTCACCGAGGATTACGCTGGCCGATTCCAGAAGGATTGGAATCCATCGTTAAAGATCAACGGGTAAACAGTATAGAGCGCCGGGCAAAGTACTTGTTGTTACATTGTGACAACGGCACATTGATTATCCATTTGGGCATGTCAGGACGTTTACGCGTACTCGATAATGATGACCACATCAATAAACATGATCATGTCGATATCTTTTTTGATAACGGTTATGTATTGAGATTTACTGACACTCGCCGTTTTGGCGCCATACTCTGGACGAACGAGCCTTATGAGCAACATGCGCTTATCAGTCATCTAGGTCCGGAGCCACTATCAGAACAGTTTGATGTCAACTACTTACATCAACGCGCTAAGGGTCGGACCAGCCCAATTAAAACATTTATTATGAATGGTGAAGTCGTAGTAGGTGTAGGTAATATATACGCCAATGAAGCCCTGTTTATGGCTGGTATTCATCCAAGTACGCCTGCCGGAAAAGTCAGTAAAAAGAATCTATCTCGATTAGTCGAGGCCATTAAGCAGGTTTTGGAAAAAGCCCTACTCGCCGGGGGAACAACCCTACGCGATTTCAGAAAAAGTGATGGAAACCCAGGCTATTTTGCGCAAGAACTTCATGTATATGGACGAGAAGGCTTAGCCTGTTTACGCTGCCAAACCCCAATCAGTCTTATTAAGCAGACGCAAAGAGCCACTTATTTCTGTAGTCAGTGCCAGCCATGTTGATCATTTTTGATTAGAAAAATAGTGAGCCAAAGCGCGTATTTCTTCCTCAGAATAGCCCGCTGCATGCTGCATCATAACGGTACCATCACGCTGACCATTTTTAAATGCCAGCATTTGTTGAATAAAGTAATGTTTATTAAGGCCGGCAAGGCTAGGCGTTCCACCCTGACTATGACCATTTGTACCATGACACGCTGCACACGCTGAGGCGAGTAATGCGACATTGCGTGGCTCGGCGTGAACCACCAGAGATAAAAGCAATACCACCCCAGCGATGACAAAATGAGAAAAACGCATTTTTAGCTCCATATTCCAACGTCAGCTATAAGCCTACGTTATAATACTGGTTTAATCACCAGCTAAGTCTATATGTCAGAAAAAATTCAACTAGAAGATATTATTCCGGAAAACTTGATGGGTATGCGTATCGATCAGGCTTTAGCCAAAATGTTTCCCGAATATTCTCGTGGTCAACTGACAAAATGGCTGAAAGCGGGTGATGTCCTCGTTAACGGGCAACTTCTCAAACCTAAAGAAAGCATTCAGGGCGGAGAAAAAGTCACCATAGGCACTGAGCTACAAGTACAGGATGAAAGCTGGAAGGCAGAGTCCATCGCGCTCGACATTATCTATGAAGATGACGATGTCATCATTATTAACAAACCTGCCGGCATGGTCGTTCATCCCGGTGCAGGCAATCACCAAGGCACGCTCGTCAATGCCTTATTAGCCCATGCTCCCCAATTAGCCAATATCCCACGTGCGGGGATTGTTCATCGTATCGATAAAGCCACCACGGGTCTGTTGATGATAGCCAAGACCTTAACAGCCCATAACTCACTGGTATCGCAACTGCAGGCACGCACAGTTAAACGTGAATACCTTGCTGTAGCGTGCGGTGTTTTGACCGCGGGTGGAACTGTTGATGAGGCTATCGGTCGACATAACGTTGATAGGAAAAGAATGGCCGTAAGCTCGACAGGTAAACCCTCCGTCACACATTATCGTGTCGAGCAGCGTTATCGGGCTCATACTCTGATCAAATGTAAGCTTGAAACCGGACGGACGCATCAGATTCGCGTGCATATGGCGCACATCAGGCATCCTTTGTTAGGTGACCCAGTCTATGGCGGCCGTTTAAAACAAGCCAAAGGCATGACCGAGACGTGTCGTGAGGTTATTCATAACTTCCGCCGTCAAGCCTTACATGCCGGTTTGCTGGGTTTTGTGCATCCCACAACAGGCGAAGAAGTCTCATGGCAAATCGATTTGCCTGAGGATATGCAACAGTTAGTCGATGCGCTGGCAGCAGATGCAGAAATAACTGACTCACTTTAACCTGTGACATTGCATTGAACGCTGTGGCATGGACAATAAAGATCCGTCATGCGTACATTACATTTATCAGTTAATGCGCCAAAAGTATTTCAGATTATCTAATCAAGGAGAAGATACAGCGTGATGACTGTTAATCATCGATGTTCATTTTTATCGGCTTGGCTCAAAGCTGGAAGCATGCCTTTTCTGTTACTACTGAGCTTAAGCGTCATTGCTTCTCCACAAGATAAAAAAGAGGTGACCTTCAGTCACCAGACCGTATTGGATTTAGCTAAAAAACGTGCTCAGAAACCATTCAAAATCCCCACACAAGCGCCAATATCACTCACACGACTGGATGCTGAAACTTACCAAAAAATCCGGTTTCAGCAACAATCAGCTATCTGGGGTAACAGTCCAACCCCATTCTCCATCCAGCTTTTTGCTCCAGGTTTCTTGTATAAAAACCTGGTCGATATCGATATTGTCGAAAGTGGAAAAAGTGTTCCTATTAATGTTACCGAGTCATCATTCAAGGTCCCTAATCCTGAGATTGCCAACGCGCTTGCTCAAGTAGGTAAATATGCTGGATTCCGGCTTCACTATCCTCTTAGTAAGGGGCAGGAAAAGAATGAATTCATCATTTTTCAAGGAGCCAGCTATTTTCGGGCGGTATCCAAAGGTCAGTTATACGGTATTTCGGCCAGAGGGTTGGCTATTGATGTGGCCGAACCAAAAGGTGAAGAACATCCCACGTTCACTCATTTCTGGATAGAACGTCCGGGAAAAGACCAAACAGCCATTGTTGTCCATGCCCTTCTCGATAGTAAAAGTGTGACCGGAGCATATCGATTCGGTATTTATCCTAATGACCCAACTCGAATGGATGTTAAAGTCACCCTATTTCCACGCGTCGATATTCCTCACATCGGTCTCGCCCCGTTAACGTCTATGTTTTTGCATGGCAGTATGGTGCCTGCAAAATCCACTGACTATCGACCACAGGTACATAATTCACAGGCTCTGGCCATAAAAACAGGCAATGGTGAACATCTATGGCGGCCTTTGAATAATCCCAATTCACTACAAATAAGCGGATTCATGGATGAGCATACCAAGGGATTTGGGCTTATCCAACGTGATAGACAATTTGTGAACTATCAAGACTTAGAGGCTCACTACGAGCTTCGTCCTTCTTTATGGGTAGAACCTATTGAAGACTGGGGTAAGGGCCAGGTTCAATTGTTTGAGATACCGTCAAATGCTGATACCAATGACAATATCGTCGCTTATTGGCGACCGGAAGGTGGATTAAAGAAAGGTCAGACCTTCAGCTATAACTATCGCTTGATCTGGCTAAATGATATTAACCCAATGCCATCAAAAACAAAGATTGTCCGTAGTGCTAAAGGAAAACTATTTGAAGATGGCAGCAGAGAAATGATCATCGATTTTAGTCGTATTGATGTGAATCAATTGAATACCATCAGTATGAATGCCTCCAGTAATCACGGCAAAATCATTGCAACTAAATTGATTGCAAATCCAAGCATTGATGGTGCTCGCGTATTTCTTCGATTCCAACCTGAAGATGCTGATGTGGCAGAGTTACGTTTGCAGTTGATGAATAAAGACACACCTATCAGTGAAACATGGCTTTACCGTTGGATTAAACCTAGTCTATTTGCAGGCGAGTAATGAAAGCACACAAAGTTTTACCGGAACGCGCACCACTAGATATGCCAAGGCATCGTGTTAACGAGCCTGGTCAGGCGTTACGCCAACATTCCATCCCCTTTTTCACATCCTTTAGCACCGTCTTGTCACGCTTGTTTATTTTGCTGGTGACAGTTGGCCTTTCGGTCTATGGGATTAGAGAGATGCATGGTGTCCTCAGTACCAACAGCATTACCTCATTACAGTGGGTAT
>NZ_DIAC01000079.1:16808-28869 GCF_002414625.1 Methylophaga sp. UBA5088
TTTATGTTTATTCAGTTTAAATTTTATCTGGATATCTTTTGCTTTTTCACAAGCCTTGTTAGGCTTTTTGATTAACCTCAAACCCAGAATCATTAAAAAAGCTGAGACAGAACCTAATTTTAAAACCGCGATATTATTCCCCGTCTATAAAGAAGAACCCGGTCGAATCGTAGCGGCCATTAAAGCCATGCGTGAAGACTTATTAAAACAAGCGCCAGGCAAGTATGCTTTTTTTATCTTAAGTGATACCAATCAGGCCAATGCCTGGCTTGCTGAAGAAAAAGCCTTTATTGAACTCTTCGAAACACAAAATGAAGACTGCCCTGTTTATTATCGTCGTCGTGCCAATAATCAGGAACGTAAAGCAGGCAATATCGCACATTGGGTCAGCAATTGGGGCGGTGCTTATGAAGCCATGATCGTGCTGGATGCTGACAGTTTGATGAGCGCACAAAGCATGCTGACCCTATCGCGCAGATTGGCAGCAGCACCTGGGGTTGGTTTAATTCAGACCTTACCCACCCTCATCAGCGCCAGTAGTCTATATGGCAAGCTACAACAGTTTGCTAATCACTGTTTTGGCCCCATTTATGCCGAAGGTCTGGCTGCCTGGCATGGCCTCTCATCTAACTTCTGGGGACACAATGCCATTATTCGTACCCGGGCTTTTGCTGAATCATGTTCACTACCGATATTGCCAGGCAAAGCACCTTTTGGTGGACATATCCTCAGTCACGATTTTATAGAAGCAGCATTATTACGTCGTGCTGGCTGGGGGGTAAGATTTGATACTGATATTCAGGATTCTTATGAAGAAGCGCCTCCTTCACTAACTGACGTGATCGTACGCGATAGACGCTGGTGTCAGGGAAATTTACAACATGGACGAATACTTCTCGCACATGATTTAGCCTTTCCCACTAGACTGCATATTTTCTCTGGCATGATGTCTTATCTGAGCGCGGTGCTTTGGCTTTCACTTATTATGGTCGGTTTAGCCATTGCTGTGCAGGCACAGTTTGTTCGTCCCGAATATTTTGCAAACCCCTCCCTCTTCCCTCTCTGGCCAGTATTCGATGCTGAACGGGCGCTGGACTTGTTTGTCGTCTCGATGGCAATTGTGCTTGCACCAAAATTGTTTGGCTGGTTTGCAGCTCTTGTAAACTGGCGCCGTTGCAAACAATTTGGAGGCCCGATTTTACTCACTTTTAGCGTCCTGTTTGAAACCATTATGTCAGCCCTTTATGCGCCTATTTTGATGGTCGCTCAGTTTGGTGTTGTCTGTCATATCCTTATGGGAAAAGATAGCGGCTGGAACCCGCAATCACGTGATGATGGTGCTTTAAGCCTGGGACAAGTGACCCGTGCCCATCGCAGTCATACCCTATTCGGTTTTATTCTGGCCGGCATTTCTTATAGCTTAAGTATTGAAATGTTCTACTGGTTGTTACCCATATCCGGTGGACTAATGTTATCTATCCCACTTTCATGGTTAAGTGGTGGCGCAAAACGTGCCAGACCTCTTACGATTCTAGGTCTGCTGCGGGCACCAGAAGAAAAGCGGCCAAGTACTATTCTGAAAAGCCTTATCGAGCAAATTAAAAAGACGCCTCAACAAGATCCTGTTGATTCTCCGCTTATGTGTTTGGATCAACATGCCGAACTGTGTAAATGGCATCTGGCCCAATTACCACTTATCGATGCGCCTAAACCAGATGAGTTCCATGCGCCGACTGTCACTGCTGAGTGGAAAATTCGTCATGCTTCATCTTTGCCTCAGCTGGAAAAATCACTGGAGCCTGTGGAGATGATTGCATTGCTGTCGCAAGAGGTTGCTGTGAAACAACTGAAAACCCATGGTCTGGTCAGACATCATGATTAAAAATCAGGCTGAAAATTAACTCTCTATGACCACGTTTGTTCATATATCCGACTTACATTTTGGACGCATTCTCACTGATGTCTTAGTAGGCTTAAAACAGAAAATTGAGTCTATAAAGCCTGACATGATTATCATTAGTGGTGATCTCACACAGCGAGCGACAGAAAAAGAATACCAACAGGCGGCTGACTTCCTTAACGACATTAACACGCCTTATTTCATCATCCCCGGCAATCATGATCTTAGTACTTTCCGAATTATCGAACGCTTCTTTTGGCCTTGGCGGAAATGGCATAAATGGGTTCAGAGGGAGCTTGAGGCTCAGTATACGAATGACAACTATCAGCTGATTGGCATTAATACTGCCAGAAAAGCAGGCTTCTATATGGACTGGTCCCGCGGAAGAATCAGTTCGTCACAAATCAAGCATATAACAAAGCAAGTGATGGAGGCACCTGAACATCAACTTCAATTACTGGTTGCTCACCATCCTTTCTGGCTGCCATCTGAGTATGAAGCCAGACATTTAATTGGTGGACGTGACAAAGCATTGGCATCATTCAAAGATACAGGGTTGGATTTGATACTGAGTGGACATGTGCATGTTGATTATTGTCGTGTGGTGGATGGCATCATTGTGTCGCATGCTGGCACAACTACTTCGGACAGACTCTTACCCAAGCATACCAATAGTTTTAATATTATTAGCGGTGATAAATCCACATTAACCATTGCCCGCCATCACTGGCATCAGGATGAGTTTCAATTATCAGCAACACAAACTTTTTATCGTGATAATGGCGGCTGGCATGAACAATGATAACAACACCAGCCAGCCTGAAAAAATACTGACGTTTGTCAATAAACATACCGGTACAGCAGCGGAAGTCATCAAGATGCTCGCGCATCATTCAGCCATTTCACTTCATACGCTCTCAGCATCTGAAATAGAAACGGCGATTAAACAGGCTATTGCAAACAAGCAAAAATGGATTATCGTGTCCGGTGGTGATGGCACTCTGGCACTGGCCGCAGGTTTAACGATTGGCAGTCAAACAGAACTTGCCATCATTCCCGGCGGTACACTCAATCATTTTGCTAAACGTTTATTGATCCCGACGGACATTCACGCAGCATTGGAGCTCTCGATACAAGGTCAAGCTTTCAGTACCCATGTTGCTTATGTGAATGACTATTTATTTTTGAATACAAGCTCGGTAGGTGCGTATGTCACCTTCGTTCGCACACGTGAATACCTTGAACGAAAAATGCAATATTTGTTGGCCAGCCTTTTGGCTGGTATCAGAAGGTTATATCACTTCAGACATGCCAATATCATTCTTAATCAGCAGAAAATTAAAACGCCGCTTCTATTTGTCGGGGTGGGTGAGCGTGATCTACAAATACCCGCTATGGGACAAATAAAAACAGGGGGACGTGACGGTCTTCACCTGATTGTTGTACGCTGCAATAATAGCTGGTCGGCCATTAAGCTGGCGTTTAGTGCGATGTTAATGGGTGTGGATCCATTATCAAAAGCAAAAATGATAGAAACCACCATTCTCGACGAGTTTAACGTCACAGTGCTCTCACGCAAGAAATGGCTTACTGTAGCAGTGGATGGTGAGTTAATAAAACTGAAACCACCACTGCAATACCGTTTTCAACGTGATAGTTTGAATGTTGTCATACCTGCTTCAGATGAGGCCCTATGAGTAAGAAAACACGTTTTATACATAAGTTAAGCTGGTTTCTTGATGAGTCCATCACCTTACCTGGTGGCTTTAAAATTGGTGCGGATGGTTTTTTTGGATTGATACCCGGATTAGGTGATTTTATTGGTGGCTTATTATCCAGTGTCATTATCTATCAGGCCCATCAACTGGGTGTACCAAGAACCATCCTCATCAAAATGGTGATTAATATGCTTATTGATACCACCATCGGCGCCATACCGGTCATTGGTGATGTGTTTGATTTTATCTGGAAAGCCAACCAGAAGAATGTCGCTCTTCTCCGTGAGTATGAGCAACAACCCCAGCAGGTGTATCGCAAAACGTTGCTGGAAAATATCGCTTTTATTGTGATTCTAATCACCATAATTGGCTTAGCGATAAGCTTTGCTGTCTGGATTATCAGCTTAATCTGGACGGCATTATTTCAATCCTACTAAAAACAACGATGATTAAAAGGGAGTTATTATGGACTTAATTCGAATTCTGATTGCCATTCTGTTACCACCACTTGGTGTATTTCTACAAGTTGGTTTGGGTGGTGCTTTTTGGCTCAATATCCTTTTAACTTTTCTGGGGTATATCCCGGGTATTGTTCACGCAGTCTGGATTATTGCCAAACGTTAGTACTCTGATCAAGCTGTTCTAATCAATACAGCCACATTAGATGTTACGATAATGCCGGGACTTCTCCCGGCATTTTTGTGTTTGTCTATACCAGACAATATTGCGATCATATAAAGTGCTAGCTCTTAGCGACATCTCTAAGGTGAAAAATGAATAAAGTATTAATTTCTGTTCTGGGTAGTGATCAACCTGGCATTATGTCTGTGATTGCAGATGTGATAAATCAGCGTAACGGCAATATAGAAAACTTAAGTCAAACACTCTTAAACTCAGTTTTTGGTGCCCTACTGCTGGTCGATGTGCCACACGATGAAAATTGCGATGATCTTCAATCCGCGTTAGAAGCGAACTGCAAACAGATGGGGTTATTTATCCGTGTTCATCCTTGGAATGAACAAGCTTCAGATTGGTATCAAAATAAACCTGAAGTACAACCCTATATCGTCACGGTGATAGGCCCTGATCGACAAGGTATTGTCGCTGAAGTGGCTGGGCAGCTTTTTAAACACGGTGTCAATATCACCAATATGCAAGCCATTTTCAAAGGGGGTAAAAACCCAATGGACAATTTAATGGTCTTTGAAATTGATGTGCCTAAAGCCACCATCATGAATGATTTACGCGATGCACTGGCAGATATCTCCCAACGTCTCGATCTCGAGGTCAGTGTACAACATCGTAAAATTTTTGATTCTGTCAGCAATATACTTAACTAACTACGCTATATTCCGACTCGTTCATATCAGGACATAAAATGATTAATCCCAAAGATATTATTTCTACCTTGCAAATGGTACGTGAAGAGAACCTGGATTTACGTACTGTGACCGTAGGGATCAGTCTGGCTGATTGTGTCAGTGATGACATTAATACCTTTAAACGCAAAATCTACGACAAAATTACCCGCATTGCAGGCAATCTTGTTAGCACCTGCAATCGCATTGAAAGACGCTACGGCATTGAAGTAGCTAATAAACGTATATCGATTAGCCCTATTGGCGTTGTCGCTGCCCCATTTAATTCTGATCAAATGGTGGAAATCGCACTCACGCTAGATAAAGCTGCCGCAGAATTAGGTATCGACTTTATTGGTGGCTTCACTGCACTGGTGGAAAAAGGCATGACCCATGGTGACAGAGCACTCATTAATGCCATCCCGCAAGCTTTGACTGAAAGTCAACGCGTCTGCTCATCTGTTAATGTGGCGAGTACACGTGCTGGTATTAATATGGATGCCATCAAAGATATGGGTGTCATCATCAAACAAGCAGCAGAAATGACAGCCAAAGATGATGGCTTAGCAGCGGCTAAACTCGTCGTTTTTGCTAATATCCCGCAAGACGTACCATTTATGGCTGGCGCTTATCTCGGTGTGGGAGAAGCCGATGCAGTGGTTAGTGTCGGCGTCAGCGGTCCTGGTGTTGTCAAAGCGGCCCTGGAACGTGCCCTTGAAGAAGAAGATGGTATGGACCTGAGCCGTGCAGCAGATGTTATCAAACAAACCGCAGCTCGCCTCACACGTGCTGGCGAGTTAGTTGGTCGTGAAGTTGCTCAATTATTGGCATTACCATTTGGTATCGTTGATCTTTCACTCGCCCCTACTCCCAATAAAAATGATAGTGTCGGTGAAATTTTTGAAGCTATTGGGCTTCCAGCAATTGGAGCGCCAGGCAGTACCGCCTTTTTATCTATGCTCAATGATGCGGTTAAAAAAGGTGGCGCATTTGCCAGCTCTCATGTCGGTGGATTGAGCGGTGCCTTTATTCCAGTTTGTGAAGATTTAACTATCGCTGATTCAGCAGTAAATGGCACCTTGTCATTGGAAAAACTGGAAGCTATGACCGCCGTCTGTTCTGTTGGCTTAGATATGGTGGCCATTCCCGGAGATACCTCTGCAGAAATGATCTCAGCCATTATTGCCGATGAAATGGCGATTGGTGTGATTAACAAAAAAACCACTGCTGCACGCTTGATTCCAGCTCCCGGTAAAAAAGCAGGTGATCATGTTGTTTATGGTGGTTTATTGGGTGAAGGTCCAGTCATGGCTGTGAACATGGGTAGCCATGAAAATCATTTTGTTCGTCTGGGTGGACGAATTCCCTCACCAATACAAAGTTTAGTTAACTAAACTTGAGACATAAAAAAAGGGCTGATATATCAGCCCTTTTTATTTCTATAGAAATAATCGCTTATTTCTTATCAGCTTCACGCTCTTTCACTTCCTTAATAACTTCATCCGACACGTTACGTGGGCATGGGCTATATTGCAGGAATTCCATTGAGAACTGACCACGACCTGAAGTCATAGTACGTAGTGAACCAATGTAGCCGAACATTTCACTCAGTGGTACATCTGCTTTAATACGTACACCAGTTGCACCAGCGTCTTGTGACTTGATCATGCCACGACGACGGTTTAAGTCACCAATAACATCACCCACGTTATCTTCAGGTGTGAACACGTCAACTTTCATGATTGGCTCAAGTAACTGAGGACCTGCTTTAGGAATAGATTGACGATAACCACCCATTGCCGCTAACTCAAATGCGATAGCAGATGAGTCAACTGCGTGGAATGCACCATCAAATAAATTCACTTTAACGTCAAGTAATGGGAAGCCAGCTAACACGCCTTTATCCATCATTTTCTTGAAGCCACCTTCAACAGCGGGCCAGAATTCACGAGGAACAGTACCACCAGTAACCGTTGATTCAAATGTGAAACCACTACCTGGTTCACCTGGCTCGATGATGTAGTCGATACGACCGAACTGACCAGAACCACCAGATTGTTTTTTGTGCGTATAGCTATCTTCAACACGTTGTGTGATTGTTTCACGGTACGCAACTTGAGGTTCACCAACAACAACATCAACGTTGTGAGTACGCTTCAGGATATCTACTTTGATATCTAAGTGCAGCTCACCCATACCTTTCATGATAGTTTCGCCACTATCTTGGTCTGTTTCAACGCGGAAAGAGGGATCTTCTTTAATCATTTTACCCAGAGCAATACCTAATTTCTCTGCTGCACCTTTATCTTTAGGCGCGATAGCAATAGAGATAACAGGATCAGGGAAAACCATTGGTTCAAGTGTTGCTGGATTTTTAGGATCACATAATGTGTGTCCAGTTTGAACATCTTTCATACCAACAATAGCAATGATATCACCCGCATGGGCATAATCTAATTCGTTACGATCATCGGCATGCATTTCCACCATACGACCAACACGTTCAGTTTTCCCTGTGAAAGTATTCAAGACAGTGTCGCCTTTACGCAGTTCACCTGAATAAACACGAACAAAGGTTAACGCACCAAAACGGTCATCCATAATTTTGAATGCTAATGCACGTAATGGACCCTTGATATCAACAGTGGCCACCTCACCTGTTTCATTACCTTCTAAATCCACTTCTGGTTGAGGATCAACTTGTGTTGGATCAGGAAGATAATCAACAACCGCGTCCAGAATTAACTGAAGACCTTTGTTTTTGAATGAACTACCGCAATATGTAGGGAAGAAGGCTAATTCTAATGTACCTTTACGAATACATTTTTTCAGGTCATCAACTGAAGGTTCTTCACCTTCTAGATATTTTTCCATTAAGTCGTCGTCTTGCTCTACAGCCGTCTCAACGAGTTTTTCACGCCATTCTTCGATCTGATCAGCCATCTCTGCAGGTGGCTCTTCAATGCTATAGTTTTCAGGATCTTTTTCGTCAGGCCAGTACCATGCTTTACGTGTCAGCAGATCAACCACACCCTTGAACTCGTCTTCGATACCGATTGGCAGAACCATAACTAGCGGTGTAGCTGCAAGCACGTCTTCAACTTGCTTAACAACACGGTAGAAATCCGCACCCATACGGTCAAGTTTGTTGACGTAAATCAGACGTGATACTTCTGATTCGTTGGCATAACGCCAGTTAGTTTCTGATTGAGGCTCAACACCACCACTACCACAGAAAACACCGATACCACCGTCAAGTACTTTCAGTGAACGATATACTTCGATAGTGAAGTCAACGTGTCCTGGAGTATCGATAACGTTCAGGCGATGACCATTCCAAAAACAAGTCGTCGCAGCAGACTGGATGGTAATACCACGTTCGGCTTCTTGGTCCATGAAGTCCATGGTTGATTCTCCTTCGTGTGTTTCACCCGATTTGTGAATTTTACCGGTCAGTTTCAGGATACGTTCGGTTGTCGTGGTTTTACCTGCGTCAACGTGTGCGAAGATACCTATATTTCTGTACTTGGATAAATCAGAAGCCATAATCCTGTCTCTATTATTTGAATGAACAATTCGTGCATTTACACGGAGTTAAACCCGCCAATTCTAAACTAGAATGTTTATAGATGCACACATTTATAAGTAAAAAAGCGACAAAGTGCTATATGTCGCCATTCGATAAATTTACGCGCTGTTAATGTCAGCATGATGTTAGAGCATTTGCGGGGTTTCAAGTGCTATTTGAATTTATATTGCATAGGCAACCATTGGTAACGATATATAACCCCTGGCACTGACAACACCAGAAATAAACTCAAGACTGTCACAAAAAATTCCCAGCCTTGTGTATACACATCACCAGAGAAGCGAATTTCAAACGCGATACCGATACCTAGACTGATGAAAAAATACACCATTAACTCAAACAGTCTTACCCAGTTCGATTTACGTTCCAGTGCATAAACAAAAAACACACGATCACCAATCCATGGTAAGTTAGCCAACACAAGAAACAGCCCTAACATAAGCCAGATAGACATCTTATTCCTCAAGAAAAAACCGTCGAACAAATCGACATTAACACGCCAGGGAATATCCCCAATGCCAGCACCAATAGTGTGTTGACACTCAACACAAATGCCGCTGAACCAGAGTAACTAAATGCATGCACCTCATCTGTTTTATCGAAATACATCACTTTGATTACCCGTAAATAATAAAAAGCACCAATGACTGACATCATCACGGCAACTAAAGCTACGGCCAGCATATCAGCATCAACGACGGCTTTTATCACACCTAATTTGGCGTAAAAGCCAGCCAATGGTGGGATACCCGCCATTGAAAACATCAAAATCATCATTAACAGGGCTAACCATGGATGCTGAGAACTCAGCCCTTTATAGTCATCAATATTATCTGCCTCAAACCCATAACGACTCATCAGTAAAACCACACCAAAAGTCGCTAAGGTCATCAATGCATAAATTAACGTATAAAAAAGTGATGCCGCATACCCAGCTTCAGTCCCAGACAACACACCCATCAATAAAAAACCGACATGAGATATCGTTGAATAAGCCAGCATACGCTTAATATTGATTTGTGCGATAGCGACAAGGTTACCGATTATCATTGATAAAACAGCCATCAACATCAGCATCGGTTGCCAATAGGTTTGTAAGTCTATCAGTCCATCCACTAATAATCGAATCAACAAAGCAAAGGCGGCCACTTTAGGGGCGGCAGCAATGAAAAGTGTCATGGCGGTAGGCGCCCCATGATAGACGTCCGGTAGCCACATATGAAATGGTACAGCACCAAATTTGAAGCCAATGCCAATAATTACGAAAACAAGTGCAAAACTCAGAATCGTATCACTACTAGATGAAGCATAGATGGCTGTTGCCACCTCCTGCAACATCAAGCTACCCGTGATGCCATAAATAATTGACATGCCATACAAAAGCATCCCTGAAGCGATCGCACCCAAAATGAAATATTTCATTGCAGCCTCAGTTGCCATCACAGAGTCCCGATGCATGGCGACCATCGCGTAGAGACAGAGAGAGAGTAACTCTAGTCCTAGATATAAGGTCAGAAAATGATTCGCTGACACCAAAATCAACATACCCAAAGTGGCAAATAAAGCGAGAACGTAAAACTCACCCTGGAGTAATTGGCGTACCCGTAAATATTCAACGGAATATAATAAAACGCACATATTAATCAGACAGATAGCAACTTTTAATATATCGCTGAGACCATCTTTAACATAGGTCTCAGAAAAAGTTGTGCCTGACTCTCCCCATGACAGCAGGACTGTCAGCAGGACAAGGAATAAACTGAGTTGGCTGAGACCATAAGTCCAGTTAATTTTTTTATTACCGGTAAAAGCCACAAACAACAAGACAACACAGGCCATTGCCAGCATGACCATTTCCGGCAATGCAAACAACATATTTGGCACTTGATAGTTCATTATCCGCTGTCCTTTTTATAGCTTGGATTGAGCCACTTGCGTTAATAAATTCTCAACAGAAGCGTGCATGACGTCTAGTAAGGGATCAGGCCATAGACCCAGTAGTAATATAATGACAGCCAAACTGGCTAACAGCATAAATTCACGCGTATTAATATCTTCTAGCTGAGCCACCTGTTGATTCATGACCTCACCAAAAAATACGCGCTTAACCATCCATAAAGTGTAAGCCGCTCCCAGAATCAAGGTCGTTGCCGCCAAAAATGCAAACCAGAAATTTGCCTGAAAAGCGGCTAAAATCACCATAAACTCACCCACAAAACCCGATGTGCCTGGTAAACCAGCATTCGCCATCGCAAAAAACACGGCAAATGCAGTAAACGTCGGCATGGTATTAATCACCCCGCCATAAGCACTAATTTCGCGAGTATGCATACGGTCATACAACACGCCAACGGACAGAAACATGGCCGCTGAAATAAAGCCATGTGAAATCATCTGCACCATCGCGCCTTCGACAGCTAAGACGGCTCCACTCCCGGTGGATGAATTAAAAAATATTCTAAAAACAATAAACAAGCCCAAGGTCACAAACCCCATATGAGCAATACTTGAATAAGCAATGAGCTTTTTTAAATCTGACTGTACAAGAGCAACAAAACCGATATACACCACAGCAATCAAAGACAAACTGATTAATAACCAATCCAAGGCCATGCTGGCATCTGGTGCGATAGGTAAGGCAAAACGAATAAAACCATAGCCACCAATTTTTAACGTGATGGCCGCCAGAATAACGGACCCCCCCGTCGGTGCTTCCACATGCGCATCAGGTAGCCAGGTATGCACTGGCCACATCGGCACTTTGACCGCGAACGCGATCAGAAAAGCAAAAAATAGCCACGTTTGCTCTGTCATAGACAACGCGACCGAATGATAATCAAGTAATGAAAAGCTGCCAGCAACATGATGCAGGTACAGCAACGCGATTAATAAAAAGACTGAGCCAAAGAAGGTATATAAAAAGAATTTGATTGTGGCATAAACTCGATTCGGTCCACCCCAGATGCCAATAATCAAAAATAACGGAATCAGCATCGCTTCAAAAAACACATAAAATAAAATGGCATCAAGCGCTGCAAAAACCGCCAGCATCAAGCCTTCCATAATCAAGAAAGCGGCAAGATACTGATTCAAGCGGTAGTCGATAACGCGCCAACCGGCGATAACGACTAATATCGTTGATATCGTGGTCAATATGATCAAGGGCAGAGAAAAACCATCAATACCCAGATGATAATTGATATTGAATGACTCAACCCAAGGATATAGCTCAACGAATTGCATGTTTGCAGAGGCGTTATCAAAGCCTAGATAAAGCCCAAGTGATAAGACAAATGTGAGGCTACTAGCTGCTAAAGCTAGCCACTTACTCATACAGGGACGTTCATTCAGGAATAAGCTAATCATCCCTGCCAGAATAGGTATCCAGATAATGAGACTGAGTAAAGGAAGTTGAGCTAACATGAATGCCTAGTCCGTCCTTGTCACACTACAAAAAAAGTGAGAAGTAGTCCCACCCCGATGATCATTGCAAATG
>NZ_DIAC01000112.1:0-4917 GCF_002414625.1 Methylophaga sp. UBA5088
AAGGAACGTATGCAGCGTCAGCGCCGCTTTCACCATGTTGTGATCCGGCAACGACTCACAGAAGAAGAGGTCGCTCGCTTCTCTGCTAACCGTTATCGTTTTCCTGGTGTGGATATCGAAGGCCGTCTGATACGACATTACCCACAGAATAACTTGTTTGCACATGCTGTTGGTTACGTTGGCCGTATCAACGAGCGTGATATGCAAATCATCGATCAGAAAGACTACAAAGGGACTTCTCAGATTGGTAAAACAGGCATTGAAAAGGAATACGAAGATAAACTACATGGCAGTGTGGGCTACCGTCAGGTAGAAACAAATGTTCAAGGCCGTATTGTACGTGAACTTCTGTCTGAGCCCTCACAGTCAGGCGATGATTTATATTTAAACCTGGATATTAATCTGCAACGTGTCGCAGCGGCATCATTGGGGGACTACAATGGCTCAGTGGTGGCGATTGACCCTCGCAATGGTGGGGTTTTAGCGCTAGTGAGCAAGCCTGACTACAATCCGAATTCATTCGTTTCAGGTATCAGTAGTAAAGAATACGGGGCGTTGAGGGATTCGCCTGAGAGACCGTTGTTTGATAGAGCGCTTCGTGGTCACTATCCACCTGGTTCGACACTTAAACCTTTTGTGGCCTTGGCAGGATTGGAACTGGGCGTTGTCAATGAACGCTCTAAAACCTATTGTCCTGGATGGTATAGCTTACCAGGCAGTAGTCATCGTTATCGCTGCTGGAAAAGTTATGGCCATGGTATGGTTGATATGAAAGATGCAGTAGCTCAGTCTTGCGACGTATATTTCTACGATTTAGCTCATGCGCTGGGCATCGATCGTTTGCATCATTTTCTTGATTATTTTGGCTTTGGCCATCGCAGCGGTATCGATTTACCCAATGAAAGTGAAGGTTTGTCACCCTCAAGTGAATGGAAACGTGCCAGTCGGAATCAAGCGTGGTTTCCAGGTGAAACATTGATTTCAGGAATAGGCCAGGGCTTTAACCAAACGACACCCGTTCAGCTGGCTCATGCTACAGCGACACTGGCTATGCGAGGCATCTCAATGCAGCCACAAGTGGTGAGGGCAACTCGCCCGGCTGGGCAAGCTGATATGAATCTCAGAAACAGTGAGATTATGAACAATCTGCCAATGCAAAATAGTCAAAACTGGGAAGCCGTCGTTCAAGCCATGGTTGAAGTGATCCACGGAGAGCGGGGTACAGCCAGATCAGTGGGGAAAGACATGCCTTTTAAAGTGGCGGGTAAATCAGGCACAGCCCAGGTATTCGGCATAGCACAGGATGAAGAGTACGATGCTGAAACTCTGGAACGAAAGCTCCATGACCATGCTTTATTTATTGCCTTTGCTCCAGCCGATAAACCCGAGTTTGCTGTAGCTGTTGTGGTCGAAAATGGGGGGAGTGGTAGTAAAGTAGCCGCACCTATCGCCAGAAAGTTAATTCAACAGTATTTTGGATTTGAAGTCGATGAGTAGTAGCCTGCTAAGCGATAGAAGAAAACCGCATCAGTGGCAATTCTCCACCATGTTGCGGCGATTTCATATCGATCCTCTTTTGTTACTCGGCCTGCTTATTTTGTTGGGTGCAGGATTAATGATGCTGTTCAGCGCGGGTGGGCAGGATACTGGCATTATTATTCGTCAGCTGGTGAGAATCGGTATGGCAGTAACGGTTATGCTAGCGATAGCTCAGATTGATCCTGACCGACTTCGCGATAATGCTTATCTGCTTTATGGCTTCGGCTTGGTTTTACTTATTGCTGTGTTGTTGTTTGGGCATGAGGGAAAAGGCGCTCAGCGCTGGTTGAATTTAGGCTTTTTCCGGTTCCAGCCTTCAGAAATTATTAAGTTGGCTGTACCTATTCTGGTAGCAGCCTATATTGCTGAACGCCCATTGCCTCCATCCGCATGGCGTATTCTCGTTGGGTTAGTGTTAATTGGTCTGCCAGCGTTTCTTATTGCGAAACAGCCTGATTTAGGCACGGCTATTTTGATTGCCAGTTCAGGGCTGATTGTCTTATTTTTAGCCGGCATCAGTTGGAAAATTATTATTGGCTTTTTAGTCTCCTGTGCCTCTGCTGCCCCTGTGCTGTGGTATTTCATGCACGATTATCAACGCCGCCGCGTGCTGACTTTTCTCAATCCGGAAAATGATCCTTTAGGCGCCGGCTATCATATTATTCAGTCAAAAATTGCTATTGGCTCTGGAGGCTTATTCGGTCAAGGATGGCTACAGGGCACACAGTCGCATTTAGAGTTCTTACCTGAACGTTCTACAGATTTTATTTTTGCTGTGATCTCAGAAGAGTTCGGTTTGGTCGGTGTCGCAATTTTATTATTTGTTTATTTACTGGTCGCTAGCAGAGGACTATATATTGCCAGTCAGGCTCAAAGTAGTTTCGCCAGACTGCTGGCAGGAAGTATTTCTATTACTTTCCTTGTCTATGTGTTCGTTAATGTTGGGATGGTAACAGGATTGTTACCCGTTGTAGGGGTGCCGCTGCCCCTGATCAGTTATGGGGGCACGTCAATGGTGACCCTGCTGGCAGGCTTCGGTATCCTGATGTCTATTCATACTCACCGAAGGATGATGTCACCGTGAAAAAAACGCTATTCAGTTCTTTGCTGCTGCTTGCCAGTATCCATGTGCAAGCCAATGACCAATTACCAGGTGTCGATGCCTTTATCGATAAGATGGTAACTAAACACGGTTTCGATCGTGCTGAGTTAGACAATGTATTTGACCAGGTCGACGTCAAGGATGCCATTCTTAAGGCTATCTCAAGGCCGGCTGAAAAAAGTAAGCCTTGGTATGAATACCGAAATATATTTCTGACCGATTCACGTATCAATGGTGGCTACGAATTCTGGCAACATCATAAAGAAGCGCTGGAAGCCGCTGAAAAACAATATGGCGTGCCAGCAGAGATCATTATTTCAATATTGGGTGTGGAAACACGTTATGGTCAGCATATGGGGGGCTATCGTGTCATTGATGCTTTATCCACACTGGCTTTCCGTTATCCACCACGCAGTCCTTTTTTTACCAGTGAACTGGAAAAGTTTTTAGTGCTAACAGAACAGGAAAAAATCTCTCGACTGGATCCTGTAGGTTCTTATGCAGGAGCGATGGGATTGGGACAGTTTATGCCAAGTAGCTATCTGGCGTATGCGGTGGATTTTGATGGTGATGGCCATCGTGATATCTGGACGAATCCGACCGATGCTATTGGTAGTATCGCCAATTACCTGAAGTTACATGGTTGGGTACCTGGTCAATCTATCGTGCATCGCACACAGGCGAGTAAACCACTTCCTGAAGCCATGTTAGCCAATGATCTCAAACCCGCATTCACTCGACAGCAGCTAAAAGAAGCCGGCTTTTCACTCTCCCAAGTGCCAGCGGGTGATGATGTGTTATCTGTGGTTGGTTTGACACAAGCTGACGGTGAGGAATACTGGTTAGGCAGACAGAATTTTTATGCGATCACTCGCTATAATCATAGTCGTATGTATGCCATGGCTGTATATCAGCTTGCACAAGCTATTCGAGAAAAAATGGATAAGACCAAATGAGTTTGAGTTCACACCGATTAGCGTTGTTATTGCTAATCGGTTTTTTGACTTCATGTGGAGGTAAAGTTGGCGTTGTCGAGCAGGATAGTGCGCCCACACGCGTTCCGGATTTAAGTAATATTCCTGATGCAGTACCTAAAAATGAACCATTAAGTAAATATGGTAATCCCCGTCAATATAAAGTTTTAGGCAAAAACTATTACACCTTAAGTAGTGCTGAAGGGTATCGTGAAAAAGGGATTGCATCTTGGTACGGCACGAAGTTTCACGGTCGCAGAACGTCGAGCGGTGAAATTTACGATATGTACAAAATGACCGCTGCGCACAAGACATTACCTTTACCGACTTATGTGGAAGTGACTAACCTTGAAAACGGTAAAAAAGCCATTGTGAAGGTGAATGATCGCGGTCCGTTTCACGAAAACCGTGTGATTGATCTATCATATAGCGCAGCAACTAAGCTCGGGATTATTGCTAAAGGAACTGGTTTAGTGGAAGTACGAGCGCTAACCACACCAGGTAAAGCCACTGTGGCGCCTACAATCAAGGAAGCC
Source organism: Methylophaga sp. UBA5088 (assembly GCF_002414625.1). NCBI lineage: Bacteria > Pseudomonadati > Pseudomonadota > Gammaproteobacteria > Thiotrichales > Piscirickettsiaceae > Methylophaga > Methylophaga sp. UBA5088. Next base: position 4,152 of record NZ_DIAC01000112.1, read on the forward strand.
GCACCTAAGGTGACCGCTTCGGTAAAGCCACTGAGCTCAGCAGAAATGTTCCTGCAAGTGGGGGCTTTCAGCAGCTTGAGTCGCGCTGAGCAAATAAAACGAAAATTACAGCATGAAGTCACTGGCGTCATTATTATCACGCCATTTAAAAGTTCGCAGGGAACCCTATATCGTGTGCGTATAGGGCCAATAAGCAGCGTTGAACAAGGCGATAGCCTGGCGACGAAATTAGCTAATCTTGGTTATCCCAATTCGCACATTGTTATTGATTAAACATTTAGATTCAGAGAGTTCAATATGCTGAAACACACGAAAGTTGTTTTATTTCTGTCCTTTTTATTCGCATTTACCCAGGTTTTTGCTGGTGCTATCACACCTCAACCTTCCGCGCCGAGCGTCGCGGCAAAATCATACATTTTAATGGATTATGACAGTGGTCGAATTCTGGCTGAAGAAAACGCGGACCAAAAATTACCCCCTGCGAGTATCACTAAACTAATGACATCTTATGTGGTGTCGCATGAACTGCATGCTGGCAACATTAAACTCGAAGATGAAGTGTTGATCAGTGAAAAAGCTTGGCGTATGCAAGGTTCACGCAGCTTTATGGAAGTAAACACCAAAGTCAGCCTTGAGTCTTTGATGCGAGGCATGATTGTACAGTCAGGTAATGATGCTGCAGTTGCACTAGCTGAGCATATTGCGGGTAGTGAAGAAACCTTTGCACAGATGATGAATCAGTATGCGCAGCAGCTTGGTATGTACA
>NZ_DIAC01000112.1:5012-14066 GCF_002414625.1 Methylophaga sp. UBA5088
ACTAACTATATGAACGCGACAGGCTTACCTGATCCTGATCACTACACAACCGCACATGATATTGCGATTTTGTCGGCCGCCTTAATCCGTGACTTTCCTGAGCACTATGAATGGTATTCAGAAAAAGAATACACCTACAACGGCATCACACAGCACAACCGTAACAAATTACTCTGGCGTGATAACAGTGTTGATGGTTTAAAAACAGGACATACGGAAGAAGCTGGATTCTGTCTTGCTGCCTCAGCAAAACGCGGCGATATGCGGTTGATTTCTGTGGTTTTAGGCACACGCAGCGAAAATGCACGTGCTCAAGAAACGCAAAAGTTGATGAACTACGGCTTCCGCTTCTTTGAAACGCATCAGCTGTATAAAGCCAATACCGGTATTATCGATACTAAAGTATGGAAAGGCGCGACTGATCAACTCGCTTTAGGTCTGACTAAGCCATTGTCTGTAACAGTACCACGTGGTCAATACGATCAACTAGAGGCGACAACCAATATTCAGCAACCCGTCATTGCGCCTGTTACAGCCGGTACTGTCTTAGGTAAAGTGGAGATTCGTCTTGATGATGAAGTGGTCGCTAAACAAGAATTAGTGGCACTGAATGATGTTGAGCAAGGTAGCTGGTGGCGCCGTCTGATTGATGAAATCATGCTATGGATCTGGGGCTAAGCAGTCATGGCGACTGTCTTTCTGAACGATACTTTTTTGCCTGCTGAGCAGGCAAAAGTATCTGTTTACGATCGCGGTTTTTTATTCGGTGATGGGGTTTATGAAGTCATCCCTGTATACGGTCGCCAGCCTTTTCGTTTAAAAGCGCATTTATCCCGGCTGCAAAATAGTCTGGATGGGATTCATTTAAGTAATCCCTTCGACGATGCGCACTGGACACAGCTCATCACTCAGTTAATTGAACATAACGAGGCTGAAAATCAGGCCGTTTATCTACAGGTAACTCGAGGTGTGGCACCGCGTGAGCATGTATTTCCGCAAGGGGTTAAGCCGACTGTCTTTATGATGAGCAATCCGCTTAATGCTGTCCCAAGCTCATATAAGACACAAGGAATTAAAGCAATCACGGTCGATGATATTCGTTGGCAGCGTTGCGATATAAAAGCCATTGCTTTGTTACCCAATACCATGCTGAGACAGCAAGCGCACGAGCAGGGTGCTGGAGAAGCCATTTTGATTCGTGATGGTGTGATGACTGAAGGCTCTGCCAGTAATAGTTATGCGGTTTTTGATGGCGTTATTTATACCGCAGCAAAAGACAATACAGTGCTGCCCGGTATTACTCGTGATTTTGTTCTCGAACTGGCGGCTATGACCGGTATTCCAGTTAGAGAAGAATCGGTGACTGCAGATAGACTCACCCAGGCGGACGAGATTTGGATTAGCAGCTCAACGCGAGAGTTATTACCGGTGACGACTCTGGATGATAAGCCTGTTGGCCAAGGTCTACCAGGCCCAATATGGCAGACAGTAAATGAACTATACCAACGTCATAAGTTGGAGATGAATGTATGAGTGAACAAGAACAATCTGAGACATTATTAGAGTTTCCCTGCGACTTTGCTATCAAGGCGATGGGAGAAGCGAGTGAGGAGCTCGATAGCATTGTTGTCGAAATTGTCCGGCGCCATGTCGATGATATTGCCGAGGGTGCAGTCAGTCAGAAGCATAGTTCCGGTGGTAAATTTACATCGGTCACGGTCACGATAAGAGCAACAAGTAAACCTCAGCTCGATGCTATTTACCAGGATTTGAGTGATCACGACGCTATCAAATACGTGCTTTAACGTTTATGCAAATTAAAGATCTGGGGCTGGTAGACTACCAGTCTACAGTTAATGCCATGCAGTCATTCACGCTTGAACGTGATGCTGAGACTGAAGATGAATTATGGTTGCTTGAACATCATCCCGTGTTTACCCAAGGCGCAAATGGTGACCCATCTCATATTTTGATGGACTCGACTATTCCCATTGTGACCACAGATCGTGGCGGACAAGTGACTTATCATGGTCCAGGACAATTAGTTGTGTATACCTTAGTGGATATACGGCGAGCCAAGATGGGGGTCAGACAGATGGTTACGCATCTCGAACAAACAGTGACCAACATCCTTGCTCATTATGATATCGATGCCTATGCCAGACCTGACGCGCCTGGTGTCTATGTCGATGAACAAAAAATTGCCTCTCTGGGCTTACGTGTTAAACGTGGGGCCTGTTATCACGGCCTTAGCTTGAATATTGATATGGATCTCGTACCTTTCAGTTACATTAATCCATGTGGTTATGCGGGTATGGAAGTGATTGATATGACGTCGCTCGGTATTGATATATCAATGTCAGAAGCGAAACAACAATTTGTGTCTGCTTTTCAGCAACAGACACAATTAGGAATAAATGCATGAGTGAATTAACAGACGGTAGACGTGACGTTCGCGCTTTAAAAGGCGAATCAAAGGTTTCCCGTATTCCCATTAAAATCGAGCCAAGCGAGCCAAAACGAAAACCAGAATGGATTCGGGCCAAATCGCATGGCAACCCTAAGGTTAAACATATAAAAGACATGCTTCGTGAGCACAAGCTGCACACGGTATGTGAGGAAGCGGCGTGCCCTAACTTAGGTGAATGTTTTTCCCATGGCACTGCGACATTTCTGATTATGGGGAATATCTGTACTCGACGCTGCCCGTTTTGTGATGTCGCTCATGGGCGTCCCGATGCTTTGGATGAAAACGAGCCAGCACATCTGGCAAAAACCATTGCTGCCATGCAGCTAAAGCATGTTGTGGTGACCTCTGTCGATCGTGATGATTTACGTGATGGTGGTGCGGCACATTTTGTCCGTTGTATTGATGAAATTCGTCAACAATCACCGCAGACCAATATTGAAGTGCTGGTGCCAGATTTTCGCGGACGAATGGATGTCGCGCTCGATATTCTCAAACAAAGTCCGCCGGATATCTTCAATCACAATCTGGAAAGTATTCCCCGCTTATATAAAGCGGTCAGACCTGGCTCTGACTACCAGTGGTCTCTGGATTTAATCAAACGATTTCAAGAGATGCATCCCGATGTGCCGACCAAATCCGGTTTGATGCTGGGCTTGGGTGAAACCATCGATGAAGTCAAACAAGTGATGCAAGATCTGCGAGACCATGGTTGTCGCATGCTGACATTAGGCCAATACCTGCAACCGAGCAGGCATCACTTACCGGTCGAACGTTTTATCACGCCAGCCGAATTTGATGATCTTGCCGTGGCAGGCAAACAAATGGGCTTTGAACATGTCGCCAGTGGTCCGATGGTACGTTCTTCTTATCATGCCGATTTACAGGCACAGGGTGAGCATGTTTCCTGATTAGTGTGGAGAGTTATTATGGCCATTAACCGTCGGCAACTGATAAAGACAGGGATAACAGCCTCAGCTTTGGCTGCATTTCCCAACATGAGTTCGGCCATAATAACGCCTTCGAAAAAATCACAACGTGTTGTGGTGGTGGGTGGTGGCTTTGCGGGTGCCACGGCTGCCAAATACTTACGCATGTGGTCGCAGGATCTTGAAGTGATTCTGATTGAGAAAAAAACGGCTTTTGTTTCCTGCCCACAAAGTAATCTCGTGTTAAGTGGTCATCGAACCCTACAACAATTAACCTTTGATTATCACGGTTTGAGTTCTCACTACGGTGTAAAGATGATTCAGGCCACAGTCAATGCGGTGGATGTTGATAACAAAAATGTGCGTCTTGATGATGGCACAGTGGTAGATTATGACCGCCTTATCATTGCTCCCGGCGTGGATTTTATTTATGACCAGCTGAGCATGCTGACACCTGAGATTGTTGAGACTAAAATTCCGCATGCCTGGAAAGCTGGGCCGCAAACACAGTTGCTTCATGAACAATTAAAAGCGATGCGTAAAGGTGGTAAGGTGGTAATGACGATTCCGCAAGCTCCATTTCGTTGTCCCCCCGGCCCTTATGAACGTGCTTGCCAAATCGCTTTATTTTTAAAACAACATAATCCTACAGCCAAATTAATCATTCTGGATGCCAATGGCGATATTGTGTCCAAAAAAGCGTTATTTAAAGGCGTTTGGGATGATCGCTATGCCGACATCATTGATTATCAACCCAGTAATGGCATAGAAACAGTTGATGTTGATACGTTAACGGTTGAAGGTTTGTTCGATAAAGTCCAAGCCGACGTTCTGAATGTCATTCCACCCCAACGCGCAGGAAAAGTGGCTGAGTTGGCAGGTGTGATGAATGTCGATAAACGTTGGTGCGAGGTCGACTTCAGCACTTATGAGTCGACCGCTATACCTGATGTGCACGTGATAGGTGATGCCGTGGCAGCCACCTTGCCCAAATCAGGCCATATTGCCAATGTGCAGGCAAAAGTCTGTGCCGCTGCAGTCATTGCTCTATTACACGAAGAGGAAGTTGAACCTGAACCGGTGTTTGGCAATACCTGTTATAGTTTTACTGACGGCGAAAAAGCAGGCTTTGTCGCGGCCGTATTCAGATATGATCCAAAGACGGAAAAAATGGCGGTGATGCCCGGCGGAGGAATAACCACCACCCCAACACTGCTGCAAGGGGAGTTTGCTGATGCCTGGGCACACAATATCTGGTCAGATATCTTGAGATAACTCCATAAAATCAGTAGCGAATAACATCGGAGATGCTGCTCTACCTGCAATGCAGTATAATGCCAGCTTTTCCGATAATCTCCACCATCAAGATAATTATGAGGTTGTAGATGAGTGATTTTTTACCAGGCCTGGAAGGTGTACCCGCAACAAAGTCAGCCATTTCATTTATTGATGGTGAAAAAGGCATACTGAGTTATCGAGGTTATCCTCTCGAAACTCTTGCTGAAAACAGTACATTCGAAGAGACCACACTGCTTTTGTTAGACGGTGAGTTACCGACTAAGAAAGCCTTAAATGATTTTTCCCAACAGTTAAAAGACAACTACCGCATCAAATATCATATTCGTCAGATGATGCGTCATTTCCCCCATACCGGTCATCCCATGGATATGCTGCAAACAGCGGTATCCAGTCTGGGCATGTTCTACCCGGGTACGGAGTGTCTGACAGATGCCAATAGCTGTGAAGACCTTGATTACGTGCGTAATATGACGGTGAATATCATTGCGCAAATGGCACCGCTGGTGGCGATGTGGGAACACATCCGCAATGGTTGGGACCCTATTAATCCAAAACATGATCTGTCGGTCGCGGAAAACTTGTTATACATGTTTAACGGTGAAGAACCGGATCCACTCATGGCTAAGATCATGGATGTATGTTTGATTTTGCATGCAGAACACACCTTGAATGCTTCAACGTTTGCAGCATTGGTCGCGGGTTCGACACTGGCCACACCTTATAGCGTGATTTCAGCTGCCATCGGTACCTTATCTGGCCCGTTACATGGCGGTGCAAATCAACGCGTCGTTGGCATGTTACAAGAGATTGGTTCTCCGAAAAATGTCGAAAGCTGGGTTGACCAGAAACTAAAAAATAAAGAAGTTATCTGGGGAATGGGGCATCGCGAGTACAAGGTTAAAGACCCTCGTGCCACTATTTTGCACAAACTGGTAGAACAGTTAGTTGCAGAACGTGGTGGTCATCTGGATGATATGTTCGATACTGCCCTAAAACTGGAAGAAGTCTGTGCTGATCGCCTCGGCCATAAAGGCGTTTACCCGAATGTTGATTTCTATTCCGGCATTCTCTACAGCGAAATGGGTATTCCTGAAGACGAGTTCACCGCGTTGTTTGCTGTAGCTCGTTCAGCGGGTTGGTTAGCGCATTGGCGTGAACAAATTTGTGATAATCGCATTTACAGACCAACACAAATCTATGTCGGTAGCGATATGCGTGACTACACACCGATTGATCAACGGTAATTAGCTGATTACCGTTTTACTGGCTTCACCTTGTAGCTCACGCACCAGACGGGGCACAAGGTAGCCAGGCAATTGTTGTCTCAACTTTTCAATCAAACTCACTGCAAGTTCTTCTTCCACATCAAAGTGATGTGCTCCGGCTACCTTGTCCAATAAATGCAGGTAATAAGGCTGCACATCCACTTCATTTAAACGCTCACTTAAACCCACAAGTGCGTCTACAGAATCGTTAATCCCTTTTAACAAAACGGTTTGATTCAGTAACTGCACACCAGCTTGCCTTAAGTCACTTAGCACTTGTGCTGCTTCTTCATCTATTTCATTGGCATGATTAGCATGAATGACCATCACCACTTTCAGATGGGTGTTTTGCAGGTAATTTAATAATGATTCGGTGATGCGTTCTGGCAATACAACGGGCAGCCGGGTATGAATTCTCAATCGTTTTAAATGTGTTATCTGATTAAGATCTTCAATAGCATTTGCCAGTTTCTCATCATTGAGGGATAAGGGATCTCCGCCGCTGAGAATAACTTCAGTAATGGATTTATCAGCGTTTAAAGCATCAAGTGACTGCTGCCATTGACCGGCGAGTGGATTACTTTCTGAATAAGGGAAGTGACGACGAAAACAATATCGGCAATGAATAGCACAGGCACCTGTCATTAATAACAGTGCTCGTCCTTGATATTTTTGTAAGATACCGGGCGACTTAATGGCTAAATGATCACCTACCGGATCAGCCTTATATCCATCGACTCTAAAACCCTCGTCAATGAGAGGGAATACCTGACGAAGCAGCGGATCTGAAGCATCGCCATAGCGCATTTTTTTAATGTAACTGCGTGGGACACGCACCGGAAACTGACGTATTTGTGCTTTATCGATTGCAGCTAACTGACCGGAAAGTCCCAATAAAGCTAATAATTCATCGGCACTATTTATAGCGTTGGCTAATGCGTGTTGCCAGTTTTGTTTTGTCTTTAGGCTAGTGGTTTGCGGTATCATAGTGGCTTTTATTTTGAAGCAAGCGAAGATCGTCCCCCAAAAGAGGTTAAGATGGCAAGTTATAGTACAAATGAATTCAAATCCGGCCTGAAGTTTATGCTTGATGGTGACCCATGCAGCATCATCGAAAATGAGTTTGTTAAACCGGGTAAAGGCCAAGCATTTAATCGTGTTAAGTTCCGTAACTTGAAAACTGGCCGAGTGAATGAGCGGACGTTTAAATCTGGTGATACGGTTGAAAGTGCTGACGTTATCGAAACCGATCTGGAATATTCATATACCGATGGTGAGTTTTGGTATTTCATGGATCCAACTTCGTTTGAACAATATGGTGCCGATGCCAATGCCATCAGCGAAAGTAAAGATTGGCTGAAAGAGCAATATGTTTACACGGTGACATTATGGAATGGCACACCATTATTGGTGACTCCGCCTAACTTCGTTAATCTGGCAGTGGTTGAAACCGATCCGGGTGTACGTGGTGATACTTCAGGTGGTGGTGGTAAACCAGCCACACTGGAAACAGGTGCGGTTGTTCGTGTTCCTCTATTTATTGAAATCGGTGAAGTCCTGAGAGTCGATACCCGCTCTTCATCCTATGTTGAACGCGCAAAAGACTAATACCCACTATGTACGATAAAGACTGGCACCCCTCTGCAAGTCTGGAAAATCTAAAACGACGGGCTCAGTTTCTGACTGAGATCCGTCGTTTTTTTTATCAGCGAGAGGTGCTGGAAGTCGACACACCCATTCTTTCTCATGCGGCCCCTACAGCACCTTACCTTGATAGCTTTACCACTGATTATATTGCTGCTGGTGGGCAGAAAAGCTCCTGTTATTTGCACACTTCACCCGAGTTTGCGATGAAACGTCTGTTAGCTGCTGGTCTGGGGGATATGTATCAGATAGCAAAAGTATTTCGTAATGGTGAGCAGGGCAGGCATCATTCTCCTGAGTTTACGATGCTGGAATGGTATCGCCCCAGCCTAAGTTATCATCAGCTTATGGCGGAAGTGGATGATTTATTACAAACCGTGGTTGGCTTATCTCCCGCGGTCAAGATGAACTATCAAACACTGTTTTCACAGTACTTGTCGATTGATGTCACAGATGTTGAGCAAGATGAACTCAAACAATATGCGCTGTCCAGAATAAAAAGCCTCCCTCAAGACTGGCAAACAGACAAAGACGGTTGGCTGGAGCTATTGATGAGTGAGTTAATTGAACCGCAATTAGCCTTGTCTGTTCACCCATATATTATTTATGATTTTCCTGCCTCGCAGGCACAACTGGCAAAACTGCACCGTTCAGAGGAAGGCCATATTGTCTCTGCCAGATTTGAGGTCTATGCTCAAGGACTTGAACTGGCAAATGGTTATGATGAATGCCTGGATGCAGATGAGTTAAGTCAACGATTTGTAGAAGATAATCTTATCCGACACCAGCAAGGTAAGTCTGCCATGCCGGTTGATAAACATTTACTAGCGGCTATGCAAGCTGGTTTGCCTGCCTGTTGCGGCGTAGCAATTGGGGTAGATAGATTACTGATGTTAAAACTCGGTGTGCAGCATATTGATGCTGTAAAAAGTTTTACATTTGAGCAGAGTTAACGCATGAATGTGAGTAACCCCATACTCAGAAATTAAACCTATTTTCGAATAGAGGGTCATTGAAATGGCTGACGATAGAATGACATCCCAAGATTCAGGTGTTTACAAAACATTATTAGAATCGACTAAAGCTATTCCCTGGCGCATTGACTGGAAAACCATGTGTTTTACTTACATCGGACCACAAATAGAGAAGTTATTGGGGTGGTCGGTAGAAAGCTGGCAAACAGTTAATGAGTGGGCTGAAAGAATGCATCCAGAAGATCAGCAATCGGTGGTGGATTTCTGTGTGGCGCAATCCAAAGCCGGTGTTGATCACGAAGCTGATTATCGGGCACTGACAAAAGATGGTCACTATGTATGGATTCGAGATGTGGTACATGTCGTCAGAGACCAACAAGGCGAAGTCGAAGCGCTAATCGGTTTTATGTTCGATATTACTGAACGTAAAGAAACTGAACAAAAGTTACTGGATTTGCAAAAAGAGCTGGAAGAGC
>NZ_DIAC01000112.1:14144-19186 GCF_002414625.1 Methylophaga sp. UBA5088
GAGCTTTCTTTTAAAGATGGTCTGACTGGTGTACCTAACCGACGCATGTTAGACAAAGTATTCGAAGAAGAATGGATGACGGCCAGACGCCATCAGCAACCGCTTTCTTTGCTGGTCATGGATATTGATTTTTTTAAACAATACAACGACTGCTATGGTCATATTCAGGGAGATGATTGTTTAAAACAGGTCGCCCAGGCACTCTCCTCGGCGGCAACGCGTTCTAGAGACTTTTTTGCTCGTTTTGGCGGTGAGGAATTTGTGATGTTACTGCCAGAAACAGACGCTAGTGCCGCAATAAAAATTGCTGAACGCTGCCAGCAATTAATGATGAAATTACAAATCAGCCATCAGGAATCTGAGGTTTCACAACTGCTGACTATCAGTATAGGCCTAGGAACGATTGTTCCCACCCCTAAAGATGAAATTGTCGACTTTGTAGAGCAAGTCGATCAGGCGCTTTATCGTGCAAAAGAGTGTGGTCGTAACCGTGTAAAGACAGCTTAAACAAGCTCATCATATAACGTGATTTTTAATTTGCTCAACAACTCCCCTAAAAAACATCAATCACATTTACTTTGACATCATCTCAGGCAACCACAGGCTAATTTGCGGAAAGGCAATGATTAAGCCTAAAACAATCACTTGTATCGCGACAAATGGCACGATACCGCGATAGATGGATTCCAGTTTTAAAGTGGGTGGTGCGCTGGCTTTCAAGTAAAACAGTGAAAAGCCGAATGGCGGTGTCAAAAATGAGGTTTGTAAGTTCAGTGCTATCAATAAAGCAAACCACAATGGATCAATGCCCATATGTATGGCAACGGGAGCAATGACCGGGACGACGATAAAACAAATTTCAATAAAGTCCAGAAAAAAGCCTAAGAAGAAGATAAGCAACATACTGACTACAAGAAAGGTCCATTTCCCACCGGGTAACGCAGTAAAGAGGTCGAGAATGAGCTTATCACCACCCATACCGACAAAGACCAGACCGAATGCGGTCGCGCCTATAAAAATAATAAATACCATGCTGGTTAGGCGAGTCGTGCGTTGAAGTGCTTCGCGTAAGTTATTCAGGTTCATACGTCGATGGATGGCGGCCAGCACAATCGCGCCTAACGCTCCCACAGCAGCGGACTCAGTCGGCGATGCAATACCAAAGAAAATAGAGCCCAGCACGGCTAGAATTAATAATAGTGGTGGTACAAGGCTTTTAATAACGCTGAAAAGTAAGTCTGGTGATTGATTAGCGAGGCTTTTGATGGCGGGCGCAGATTCAGGGTGGCGCCAGGCTGTCCAGACAACATAAAGAATGTAGGCCAAAATCAGCATCGCTCCCGGTACAGCCGCTGCCATAAATAGTTCACCTTCAGGAACACCGACAACATCACCTAACAGGATAAGAATAATACTGGGAGGAATAATTTGACCTAAGGTCCCAGAAGCGGCAATAGTGCCACTGGCAAGCTCTGGTGAATAACCACGTTTAAGCATGGATGGCAAAGCAATAACCGTCATGGTGACGACAGAAGCGCCCACCACGCCAGTGGTGGCTGCAAGCAAAGCACCGACCACAACCACCGAAATAGCCAGGCCACCACGCAAGCTGCCAAATAGCCTGCCCATAGTGTCCAGTAATTCTTCTGCTATACCTGATTTTTCCAGGATAACGCCCATGAATACGAATAACGGAACAGCCAATAAAGTGAAATTCGTCATAATGCCCCAGATGCGGAGCGGTAGCAGGCTGAAAAATTCGATACCCAGGAAAACCGTACCAAACCCAAGAGCAATGGCACCCAAAGTAAAAGCAACCGGGTAGCCGATTAACAGCAGTAAAAATAAAACCAGAAACATGGCCAGAGCCCAATACTCCATTATTTAGACTCCTTAAAGCAGATAAACTGTAAATTTTTCAATATTTCTGCAAGGCCTTGCAGCATAATCAAGACAAACGCGGCTAATATCGCGCCTTTTAAAATAAACCGATAGGGTAGCCCTCCCGGGTCTGGAGAACCTTCATTGTAAAAAAATGCATTCTCAGCAAAGGGCCATGCTGTCATCACAATCATGATGCTGAAGGGAAACAAAAATAGTAGGGTGCCGAGTAATGATATCCAAGCGCGGCCAGTGTCACTGATAAACCGGCTATGATAAAGAATATCGACGCGGACATGGGCGTCATGGCGAAGGGTATATGCACCACCCAGTAAAAAAACCAGAGCAAACAGATGCCACTCCAATTCTTGCAGTGCGACAGAGCCATAGTTGAACAAATAGCGCATGGCGACGTCATAACAGATGAGAATGACCATAACTAACACCAGCCATGAAACCATCCGGCCGGTCAGATCAATAAAGTTTTCAATCGCGTTAATGACGGGCTCAATGAGTGTCTTCATGTTGATTTTATCTATCTTTGCCACAATTAAATAAGTGTCCCATAAATCACGTTTGAGCTCTAGTTGTCTCTGGCAATGTGAAAATGCGTTCACCAGATAAAAGCGGAAGTGATAAAGTTAAATATGAACTGATACAAGGAGAGAAGATATGGATAATGAACAACTTAAAGAAAATATGAGTAACAAAAATCAATGGACACGCATCATTTACATGGTGCTGTTTGCCATTATTTTGTATTTAAGCATGATGGTTGTCTGGCTTGTTGTGCTGGTTCAGTTACTGTTTGCCCTTATCACAGGTAAGCCGAATCAAGATATCGCTGATTTTGCAGCCGATCTATCTCAATATGTGTATCGTGTGGTGGCATTTTTAACCTACACCAGTGAACGCCGTCCTTTTCCATTTAATGACTGGAAAAGTAATGCGTTTCAACCTGAGGTGAGACCTGATAAAGATGACACCCTCTAACTCGCTGACATTTTTAACTTAATTATTTGAATTGATCAGGAAAATTTATGCTGACCGTTATTTCTCCGGCAAAAACCTTAGATTTTGATACGCCACCCACAACACAAAAACACTCACAACCCCGATTTTTATCTCACTCACAAGAACTGATTGACACCTTGCGTCAAATGAGTACAGCAGATATTGCCAGTTTGATGAAACTCAGTGATAAGCTAGCCGGGTTGAATGTAGCAAGATATGAGACCTGGCAAACGCCTTTTAGTCTTGATAATGCAAAACAGGCCGTTCTGGCTTTTCAAGGGGATGTTTATACCGGTCTCGATGCAGAAACGCTTGATGAAAAGCAGCTGACATTTGCACAAAAGCATCTCAGAATTTTGTCTGGTTTATACGGTGTATTGAAACCTTTGGACCTGATTCAGCCTTATCGTCTTGAGATGGGGACTAAATTAGACAATGCCAAAGGTAAAGATCTCTATGCTTTTTGGGGTAGTGACATTCGCCAATCATTACAAGCTGAAGATGCCATGCAGGATGAGGTGCTGATTAATCTCGCTTCGAATGAATACTTTAAAGCAGTTGAAGCAAAAAAATTAAAGGCTCGAATCATTACACCCGTGTTTAAAGACTGGAAAAATGGTCAGTACAAAATGATCAGTTTTTATGCAAAAAAAGCACGAGGTATGATGAGTCGTTACATCATTGAGCATGAGTTACAAGATCCTTATAGAATTAAGGATTTTGACACTGATGGCTATCGTTTCAGTGCCGATATGTCAAAAAAAGATGAATGGGTATTTATTCGACACCAAGAATAAATTGGCATGTGAGTTAAATGATAGCGTCAAGGAAGATAAAAATGCGCTTGCAGTATGTATTGTTATTTGGGTGTTTCATATTACTGCAGGCGCCGGTTAATGCTCAGTCTGAACTCATATTAACGCAGACTGAGCAGAATTTTATTGACTCAATAGATGAAATTCATCTGTGCACCGACCCCGACTGGATGCCTTATGAGGGGATCGATAAAAACGGCCAGTACACAGGCATCATGTCCAGCTTTCATGAATTATGGTCTCAAATGATGGGCAAACCCGTTGTTTTGATTCACACAGATAGCTGGGAACAATCCCTCGCGTTTATTAAACAAAAAAAGTGTGATGTTTTATCCAGCGCTCAGGACTTGGCTGAAAGACGCGACTATCTAACCGTTACTAAACCTCATATTCAGTATTCACTAGCTCTAGCCACTCATCCTGATATTCCTTTCATCATTAACCTTGCTCAGGTCAAAGACAAAAAATTTGTCATGGTGAAAGATTATGCAGCGATTAAATTAATCGAAAATAATTATCCAGACTTAACTATTATTGAAGTCAATAATGCAGGTGAGGGGCTTAAATTAGTTGAGAAAGGTATGGCGTTTGCCTTTATCGATACTGTACCGAGTATCAATTATCAAATGCTGGCTTACGGCGTTTCACATTTAAAAATAAGTGGTGTGCTTGATGAGCACTACGATATGTCGGTGGGAATAAGACGCGATTTACCTGAACTGTTATCCATTTATAACAAAGCCATTGACGCAACAAATGAGTCTCAGCGTCAGCAGATTATGAATCAATGGTTATCTGTGACGGTGCAATATGATGCAGATTATAGTTTGGTGTGGAAGCTACTCGCTGGCTTGCTGATTATTCTGGCACTGTCCTTGTATCGCTACCGCGTCATTCACCGTCATAATCACGAGCTTCAAGCCGTAAATAAAAAACTGGTCCGTATGTCACAAAATGACCAGTTAACTGGCTTACCTAACCGATACTATTTACACGAAGCATTTGAAAAAGCCCTACAAACATATTACCGCTATCAGCATCAATTTTCTGTGATCATCATAGATATCGATCATTTCAAAAAAGTGAATGACACATATGGGCATACTGTTGGCGATGAAGTTATCAAGAAGATTGCTGATATGTTGTCTGATAATTTAAGAGATACTGATATTGTTGGCCGGTGGGGCGGTGAGGAATTTTTAATTGTCTGTCCTGAAACCGATAATGTGGGGGCAAGAGCGGTAGCCGAGCATATGAGAGAGTTTATTGCGGGTACCGACTTTGGTTTGGAGGCTATACACATCACGGCAAGCTTCGGTGTCACTGAATATA
>NZ_DIAC01000112.1:19280-22073 GCF_002414625.1 Methylophaga sp. UBA5088
ATGTCACTGAATATAATGAAAATGAAGCAGTTGATGAATGTATTAAACGTGCCGATATGGCTTTATATCGAGCAAAAGAGCAAGGCAGAAATCAAACCATTGTGTTTTGATTGAACAATAGTGCGACGTTTATTTTTTGCATTATGGCCAGATGAGCTCACCAGAACGAGACTCAAGTTGTTATCTCAACAGTGTGATCAGCTTGGGTTGAGAAAATTAAAGCCAAGTAATTTTCACATGACATTGTTTTTTATTGGCAATGTCGAAGAACGACTTGTCACCATTTTGCTTGAGCGAGCCAAAAATATTCGAGTAACGCCAATATCACTTGAGTTTAACGAGCTGGATTATTGGCCGAAACCAAAAGTATTGTGCCTGACCTGTCAAAGACAACCCATGTCTTTATATAACTTGGTGAATGCATTAAACCTGATGATGGCAGATCTACCTATAAGACAGGAAGCTCGTCCATTTCGTGCCCACATCACGCTAGCAAGAAAAGCAAAAAAACGGCCTCACATCACATTTAAACCCGTGTCATTAGCAGCTGTATCTTTTGCACTGGTTGAGTCTATATCCACTGAAGATGGTATCCAGTATCAGGTTATAGAGAGTTGGCCACTTCGTGAGGGATAATTTTATTTACTTAATGTCGGCTCAGATTGCCAGGTAGCCGATTCAGCAAACCAGAATTCTTCTTTCACCCCAAGTAAACGATACAAGCCCTCAGGCAGATCTTTTCTCACGGTCGAGATATCAGGCTGAAGATGAGAAAAACTCATCACACCGTGAATGTAGTTATACATCATCCGGCCTAAGCTTTCTGGTTCTGTTTTATAGTGTAAGTAACCCGCAGAGTCCAGTGCTCTAACAAGTGCAATATCATAGTTAATAGCGGTTTGTGATAGAGAGCGTAAGGCCTCTAACACCATTTCATCATCTGTTCCAATTTGAGCACCCGCATTAAAAAAAGGGCAACCTGGTATGCGTTTGTTTGGAGTATTGATTTTAGATTTGAAAACGAATTCGATGAGATTTTCGAGTTGTTGAAGTGGGGTGTATAGAGGAGAAAAAACCGCGTCCAGATCAGCTCTTATCACTTGCCAGTAATAACTTGCTGCTTCACAAAACAAAGAGGCTTTAGACTCGAAGTGGTGATAGAACGCACCTTTAGTGACGCCTGCCTGACGACAGATATCATTGACGCCCACACAGTTGTAATTGCTTTGCCAGATCAGCTCCAGTGCTGTGGCTAATAGTCTTTCTCGAGTCTCAGTAACAGACATATATGTATAAACCGTTCGTTTAATTGGATAGTATAAATACCGCTTGGTTTGTGTGACAAGAAAAATGGATGAATAAATCCCTCGCGTTTTTGTCATCAGCCATATTACATCTACCTTTTTAAGGGGTATATGGTTGTTTTATATAAAACTTAGTGAAAAGTTGACTATTTTTATCAGTCATATTGACTAGCATACCGGTCGGTATGTATTCTGTTGCGATTTATCCTGTCAAGGATAGTTTTTATAGGGACCTGCCAGAGCTGTCTGGCTCACGGAGATTTTCATGTCTGAACTATCATCAAATCATCAAAACCGTGGCTGGTTAAAGCTGATTCTGTTTATTTTTATTTGTATTGCTGCTGGCGCAGCGTATATGTCTTACGCAAATGAAGGTGAAGAGCCGGCTCAAGCGGCAGCGCCAAACACGCCGCCACCGCCTGTGGCAGAGGTCATTACACTTCAACCTGAAGAAGTCCGTATCTGGACACGCTTCTCAGGTCGTCTCAGTGCGGTTGATAAAGCGGATATCAAACCTTTGGTGGGTGGTGAACTTCAAAAAGTATTGTTTGATGATGGCCAACTAGTGGGGAAGAATGAACTGCTGTTTGTTATTGACCCACGTCCATATAAAGCTGCTTTAGCGAGCGCTGAGGCACAATTGGCATCCGCTAAATCAAGAGCGACATTAGCGAAAGATGAGTTAGCTCGTGCGGAAAGATTAGTTAAAGATAAATTAGTCTCAGACAGTGTGTTTGATGCAGCAAAAAATGAGAATCAGGTTTCTGTGGCTGCCATACGTGAGGCGGAAAGTGCTGTTTCTCAAGCGAAACTGAACCTGAATTATTGCTATATCCGTGCGCCGTTTGCCGGGCGAGTCAGCCGCGCTGAATTAACGGTAGGTAATATTATTGAGACGGCGCCAAGTTCACCTGTTTTGACTACCATCGTAGCCAATGATCGTTTTTATGCTGAGTTTGATATAGATGAGCAAACCTATATCAAAATGATGAGAAATAATCATACCGAGCAGAAAATGCCAGTCGATATGACATTGGCAGCAGATGAAAGTGTGGTCTATCACGGTGAAATCCATTCTTTAGATAACCAGTTAGATATTGCCAGCGGCACCATCCGGGCACGTGCCATTTTTGATAACAAAGATGGGGCGTTAACACCCGGTATGTATGCCAATGTCAGAGTTGGGGCTGCAGAGAAACAACAGGCTTTATTGATTCCAAATCGGGCTATCGGCACCAACCAAGATAAGAAATTTGTTTTTGTTATCAATGCTGAAAATCAGGCTGTGTATAAGGAAGTGCAGTTAGGCGGACATCATCAAGGTAAACGCTTGGTGTTATCAGGATTAAATACGGGTGACCGAGTCGTGGTGAATGGCTTGTCTCATGTCCGTGCGAATATGGTGGTGTCACCCAAATCCGTGGCTGAAACAGATGAAGCCGCCACGACAGAATAATGCTGCCAGTCAGTTAAATCGCTTTGTAGCGTA
>NZ_DIAC01000112.1:22273-24488 GCF_002414625.1 Methylophaga sp. UBA5088
TAACGAAGGAACGCAATGAATATTTCAAAGTTTTTTGTGGACAGACCCATTTTCGCGGGTGTTTTATCCATTCTTATTTTTATTGCCGGTTTACTGTCAATGTTTCAGTTACCGATATCAGAATACCCGGAAGTCTCACCGCCATCTGTTGTCGTTAATGCTCAGTTCCCAGGTGCTAACCCAAAAGTCATCGCTGAAACCGTGGCGCGTCCATTGGAAGAACAACTGAGTGGTGTAGAAAACATGATTTATATGTTTTCTCAGGCTACCTCAGATGGTCGTATGACACTGACGGTCACGTTCAAAATTGGTACCGATCCTGACCTTGCTCAACAGATGGTGCAAAACCGTGTCACTCAGGCCACACCTAGGTTGCCAGAAGTCACGCGTCAGCTTGGTGTAACAGTAGTGAAAAGTGCACCTGATCTGACGATGGTGGTGCATTTAACATCTCCAGATAAGCAGTATGATGAGTTATATCTGCGTAACTATGCCGTGCTGCATGTTAAAGATGAACTAGCCAAAGTAGAAGGTGTGGGGCAGGTGCGTCTGTTTGGTTCTGGTGACTACGCGATGCGTATCTGGCTCAATCCTGAAAAAGTGGCCGAACGTGGTCTGACGGCCATGGATGTGATTGCTGCCATCAGAGAACAAAACGTTCAGGTGGCTGCAGGTATCATTGGTGGGTCGCCGATGACGGATCCGGTTGATGTGCAATTGCCTATCAATGCTAAAGGCCGGCTGGAGTCACCGGAAGAGTTCGAAAATATTATTATCCGTGCAGGTAGTGATGGTCAGGTGACGCGTCTAAAAGATGTCGCGAGAGTTGAGCTGCAAGCGGCTGAATTCAGCCTGAATTCAATGCTGGATAACCAACCTGCTGTCGCGATTCCTATTTTCCAATCACCTGGCGCAAACGCGATTAATATCTCTGATAATATTCGCAGCACCATGGCGAAGTTGAAAAATAACTTCCCGGAAGGCGTTGATTACAGCGTTGTCTATGACCCGACAGTGTTTGTTCGTGATTCGATTAAGGCGGTTATCAAAACCTTATTAGAAGCGCTTGTTTTAGTTGTTATCGTGGTGGTGGTGTTCTTACAGACCTGGCGTGCATCTTTAATTCCGTTGTTGGCTGTCCCGGTATCGATTATCGGCACATTCGCCTTAATGCATGTGTTTGGTTTTTCCATTAACACTCTGTCTTTATTTGGACTGGTTCTAGCGATTGGTATCGTGGTGGATGATGCCATCGTGGTAGTAGAAAACGTCGAGCGGAATATTGAAAATGGCTTGTCACCGCTAGAAGCCAGTTATCAGGCCATGCGCGAGGTCAGCGGTCCAATAGTGGCGATATCCCTGACTTTGGTGGCCGTGTTCGTACCGATTGCTTTTGTCAGTGGTTTAACCGGGCAGTTTTATCAGCAGTTCGCCTTAACTATCGCTATTTCAACCGTCATTTCTGCTGTTAACTCTTTAACATTGAGCCCGGCATTATCGGCACTGTTACTGAAAGGGCATGATGCACCGAAAGATAAGCTGACGCGAATTATGGATTTTCTGTTTGGCTGGTTCTTTAACATCTTTAACAAGACCTTTAAAAAAGCGTCGAATGGCTACTCGAGCTCAGTTGGTGGCCTGCTTAAACATAAAGTCTTAATGTCATTTTTGTATATCATCCTGCTGGGGATGACAGTTTACGGACTAAATGGTTTACCCAAAGGCTTTGTCCCTGCACAGGATAAGCAATATTTAATCAGTTTTGCCCAGCTGCCCGATGGCGCTTCTTTAGCTCGTACTCAGGAAGTGATCAAGGAGATGGGACGACTGGCACTGGAAGAACCAGGCGTGCAGAGCGCCGTTCAGTTTCCTGGGCTTTCGGTAAATGGTTTTACCAATAGTCCAAGTGCTGGGATTGTGTTTGTGACCTTGGAGTCATTTGATAAACGGCATTCACCTGATTTATCTGCTGCTGCCATTGCTGGCCGCTTGCAGGCAAAATATGCTCAGGTGGAAGAGGCCTTTATCGCCATATTCCCACCACCACCTGTACGTGGTTTGGGCACGACGGGTGGCTTCAAGCTACAGATTGAGGATCGTGCTGACTTGGGCTACGAGAAACTGGCTGAAGTCGTTGGGCAAGTCCAAGGTCAAGCCTGGCAGAGTCCGGCACTGACCAGTGTGTACTCAAACTATAAAATCAATGTGCCACAGC
>NZ_DIAC01000112.1:24589-25248 GCF_002414625.1 Methylophaga sp. UBA5088
ATAAAATCAATGTGCCACAGCTTTATGCTGATTTGGATAGAACAAAAGCGAAACAGCTCGGCTTAAACATCAAAGATATTTTTGACACCATGCAGATTTATCTGGGGTCGCTTTATATCAATGACTTTAACCAGTTTGGTCGTACCTATCAGGTTATTGCTCAGGCTGATTCAGATTATCGTAATGCGCCCGATGATGCGTTGAATTTAAAAGTACGTAATAGCAATGGTGATATGGTGCCATTAGGAAGCGTGCTTGAGATGAAAGAGAGTTATGGGCCGGAAAGTGCCGCTCACTACAATGGTTATCTCGCGGCAGATTTAAATGGTAATGCGGCGCCTGGCTATTCCAGTGGACAAGCACAGGATGCCATTAGCGAAATTCTGGAGAAAACCCTACCTTCAGGCATGGAGTTTGAATGGACTGACTTAACCTATCAACAAGTCATTAGTGGGAATACTGCCTTATTTATTTTCCCATTGTGTTTGTTACTGGTGTTCTTAGTTTTAGCGGCACAATATGAGAGTTTAATCTTGCCATTGGTCGTTATCACCATTGTGCCATTATCGATTCTGGCTGCAGTAACGGGTGTCTGGTTAACCGATGGGGATAGTAATATCTTCACCCAGATCAGTTTCTTTGTGTTGGCGGGGCTGGCC
>NZ_DIAC01000112.1:25328-29949 GCF_002414625.1 Methylophaga sp. UBA5088
TGGCGGGGCTGGCCAGTAAAAATGCCATATTGATTGTTGAGTTTGCCCGAGAGCTTGAAATCGATGGCATGGAAACGGTAAAAGCGGCTATCAAAGCCAGCCGTATGCGTTTAAGACCAATTTTAATGACATCATTCGCCTTCATTATGGGCGTGGTACCGATGGTTTTATCTACCGGTGCCGGTTCCGAAATGCGTAATGATATTGGTGTCACTGTATTCTCAGGCATGCTCGGGGTCACATTCTTCGGCTTGTTCTTTACCCCGGTTTTCTATGTGATGTTAAGAAAACTGGAAGGTAAACGCCGTTACCATAGTCACAATCATGTGGTAATGAAATAAAGCCCGGCTTTATCAGCGACGGGCGGTAATCGTCCGCCCGTCTGCTGTTTTCAATACTAGTGCACCATTAATGCTGATATCCAGCGATTCAACATCGGCTAAGGTCGTCAAAAATACCTTTTCCTGATTCATGATGGCCACCGGACAAACTTTCTGTGTAGTGATGGCAGAAGCAATGTCCAGCCGTTCATTGAACTCATAAGCTGTGCTGTACTGATTACAAGAGGTAAAGCCTGATAAGCGGCCTTGATCATCGAAGGTCATGGTCAGACGTGAAAAATCAATAATGCCTTGCTGATTAATATCCTGAACAATCCACTCTTGTCCAACCAATAAGTCACGGCTGTGCCCTCCACATCCCTGAAAATCGAGATTATCTAAACGTACACTGACCTGATAAGGGTAGGGTAATCCCGACATATCGTCACGGCATAGTGTTGCTAACGTTTCAACTTTGATATAACGAGTGTCTGAATAGGCTTTCAATTCAAAACCAGCATGGTAAATATGCAATTCAGTTTCGCCGAGGACGCTCTGTTTCTGTCCTCCATCCCATGTCATGATGACTTGGTCGTATGTGGCCGACAGCGACCATTCTGGTTCGTGTCCCTGAGCGCGAAATGGGAGTTGTTCGACTTGATCCTGGTTCACAGCAGTGCAGTGACTCCAACTCATATCAGCAATCGTCAAAATGCCCTGATGGCCTTTATTCCAGAAGTTGACCAATTTATCTTTAGACTGGTACTTGCTTCCTGAGGCACTGGGTACTTGAAACAGCATATATAAATCATCATTCATTTTGAGCTGCATGGATTCATTCTTAGTGACGGTAGTGATCTGCTGCTCGCCACATTGAAACATGACCGTATGACTGTTTTGATGTTCAGGTGGCTGGAAAGAGATCAAATTGAGCACACCCAGTGACACTTCATGCGTGTCAGTGGGAATCAGATTCAGCTCATCTGTGGTCCAGATTAATTCCCCTTGCTTGTTCTGAATGGAAGCACGAAGTGCATAATTTTCATCGGCATTGAGTTGGTCTTTGAACACCTGCAGCTGAAAATCAATAGGTACTTGGCGGTTGCCGAGAGAGATAGTTTTTTCAGCCACCACCTCACCATTTTTTTGGGCGCTGGTGATGTTTTCGAGTTTAATGATGAGTTTGGAATGCTTGGGTAACGCGATACGTTCGCGATAGCTTATTTTGCCACTTATCGTTAGCTGTTGTTGTTTGAGTGTTTGTTGAGCAGAGTCTGAATCACATCCGAGTAATGTCAGACTCAGTAACACCAATATGAACAAATGGTACAAGGGCATAATATGTCATCCTGAATCTAGTCCTGAGTATTCATCATAAATGTAACCTGTACAGCCAAGCTATAACATCAAGTCGTCATCCATGACGTATCTTAGATTCAGACTTTGAACTGAGTGATGAGTTTTTGCAAGTCTGCCGCTAATCCGGCAAGGCCCTGACTGGTTTCCGTTGTTTGTGAAGTGCTTTCTGCATTTTCTTCTGCTACTTGGGCGATATGATTCACATTGCGGTTGATGTCTTCAGCCACAGCGCTTTGCTCTTCTGCTGCACTGGCAATATGCGTATTCATATCCATAATAGAGCGGACTTTTTCAGAGATGGTGGTCAGGCTTTCTCCCGCCGCTCCCACTTTGGTGACAGTGGCTTCGACATACTCTTTACCCTTCAAGGTAGCAGCGACACACTGATTTGCTTCGTTTTGTAGACGTTCGATAATGGTTTTAATTTCTTCAGTAGACTCTTTACTACGTTGCGCAAGGGTTCTGACTTCATCAGCAACAACAGCAAAACCACGGCCGGATTCACCGGCGCGGGCAGCTTCAATGGCGGCATTCAAGGCTAATAAATTAGTTTGTTCAGCAATACTCTGTATAACGGTCAGGACTGTGCCAATGTTTTCACTTTCAGCTTGTAAGTTTTTAATTGCATCGGCATTGGTTGAGCTTTGGTCAGCTAACTGTTTGATAGAGCTGATTGTGTCTTTAACTAACAATTGACCCTGACTGGTTTCACTATCAGAGCTTCTGGATAAATTCGCCGCTTCTGCAGCGTATCGAGCCACTTCTTGAACAGTTGCCGTCATTTCATTCATGGCCGTGGCCACTTGTTCACTACTGCTTTGTTGATTGATAACACCTTTTTTGGTCTGTTCAGCGACCACGGATAGTTCTTCTGCTGCGGCACTTACAGTGAGAGCAGAAGTCATGACTTGTTGGATCAATTTTTGAAAGGATGCGGTCATCAGATTGAATGAACGTGCCATTTCAGCAATTTCATCTTTGCCGCTATCATCAACTCGTAAACTTAAATCACGATTTTTTTCGACTTCCTGCATGGTTTCAGAAAGCTGATGAAGCGGAATAATAATACTTTGGCTTATTAGTCTGATGAGCCATAGAATCAGGGCAGCCAGTGTCAAAGCAATCACAAACACAGTAATTTTTGCATTTTTAACAGCAGTGGGTATTTCGTCAGAAATATGTTGACCAAGCCCCGCAAGAGCATCTTCACTTTGATGAATCGTGCTACGCAACTCACCCAGTAAGCCTGACTCAGCATTCATGCCACGCGTTTCGTAGCCTTTCACTAATGACAGAAAGTCAGCACGATACGATTCTATTTCACTACGGACTTGGTTTTTTACACTACTACTCAGGTAACTGTTTTCCAGACGGCGATTGAAGTCGGTAAACCCATCTTCAAATTTACTGACATATTTTTTGTCAGAGCGAAGCATAAAGTCTTTTTCATGTCTTCTGAGCATTAACATGGCAGCTAATAAACTATCGTCATCGTATGTGTTGATGGTTTCTTCAACCTGATGCACGGCACTACGTAACTTACCATAAAGGCCATCAGTCGGTGTTAAGCCAATGGTTTGTTCAATATTCACTATTTGGTTAAATTTTTCGCCATACTCTACCAAGACAGTACGAACGCGGTTTTCTGATTCATGTGACTGATTCAGTGCGTCGAGACGCTGTCCAAGCTGATCGAGGTTGGTAAGGAAGAGCTGATGAGATTGATGGAACTCATCTTGATATTTCAGCTCATGTCGGTTAAGAAAATCTTTCTCATGGCGGCGCAACATCAGCATATTCGTTTCTAGCTTCACTGCCTGAATCGAAGCTTCTTCCAGTCGAATAATTTTAGACAGGAATATCTGGCCCAAGATAATCATCAGTAAGATTGTCATTCCAACGAGGACCGACAATACAAAGAGTTTCTTTTTCACAGTGAGTTGATTGAGCATGGGGTTTTCCTTGAAAAAACATGAACAGGTCATGTTGATTGACAACGCTAACCAACTTAGCGGTCAGACACTTCATTTCCTTAGCCTTTTTCACTGTTTTTTTATATGATTTTTTTCTTAACTTGGCAGAGTTGCCAATTCGTTAAAGCCCAGTGCCAGACATGGGCTATCGGCATAGCTGAAGATAGGGCTGACGCATCCAAGCCAAGGAAAAAAAGAGCATTAATGAGTTGTTCAGAGGCATCATGGATAGCGATAGCCGGCGCAGCAGTTTGCTTACTCAACTTCTCACCTTGCGCATTTGTTACCAGAGGAATATGAGCATAGCTCGGTGATGTCGCCTCTATTTGTTGCTGTAGATAAATCTGACGGCTGGTCGAGTTTAATAAATCGGCACCACGAACGATGTGATTGATTCCTTGCTCTGCATCATCGACAACCACGGCCAGTTGATAAGCAAAAAGACCATCTGCACGTTTTAAAACAAAGTCACCAAAATCGGTTTGTAAATGATGCTGAATATCACCATACACTCGGTCATTAAACATCAGATTGTCGCTATCCACGCGTAGCCGCCAGGCTATCTGTGTGCGGTTTGATGATAGGCCATGTCGGCAAGAGCCAGGGTAAACTGGGCCTTCTATGCCTGCGTGAGCAATATCTGCGACCTCGCGACGACTGCAGTTACAGGGATAGACACATTGTTTATCTTTTAGCTTTTCAAGATAGGATTGATACAGCTCACTGCGTTCACTTTGGTATATGACGTCACCATCCCATTCAAAGCCATAACCGTCGAGCGTGCGTAATATTTCATCTGCTGCGCCTGGCATTTCTCTGGGTTTATCCAGATCTTCCATGCGTAATAACCACTTGCCAGACTGCGTTCTGGCATCAAGATAACTGGCGACAGCCGTTACCAAAGAACCAAAATGTAATGGTCCGGTAGGAGAGGGGGCATAGCGTCCGATGTAGTCAGTCATGATGATC
>NZ_DIAC01000112.1:30073-34982 GCF_002414625.1 Methylophaga sp. UBA5088
CGGTTGTCGAGCTACTATTTTTGCCACTCAGACTCAGGTATACGTTGCAGGTGAATGTGTGAAGCTAAACGTAAAGTCGGACGTAATAGAAATTGAAAACTCCCAATAATAAACAGCCATATCGCGGTTTTTTCATAGACGGGATACAGAAATAAAATACTGCCAATCAAAAACCAGATAGCAATCAGAAAGTCATTAAGAATACTGAGCACTTCATAGCGTCGACGAATCTGTAATTGTTCGTGACCTATTGTGAATGTTAATGGACTATCGAGTTTTTTTGACTCAGACATGTTCACCTCAGATATAGACGGATTTTTCAGATGACATTACACACGGCCTGTGTAACTCAAAGCAGTACATTAAATGAAAATTACTTTATCTCTGCAAGTCAGCAGAGCTTAGACACTGCCTGTGAAGCTGGGCCAAATAAGATAAACAAACCAAGCCATCAGCACACACCACAACAAGATAATTGCCCACATGACCCAACGGTTTTCTGGAAGCTGGATGGGGTTTTCCTTCGCTTTTAGCTTGCAATCGAACCAGACCTCTTCAGACATAAATTGGATAGCCAGCCAGCAGCCAATGGGTAACAGCAGCAGTTCATCCAACCATCCCAATACAGGAATAAAGTCTGGAATCAGATCGATTGGGCTAACGGCATAAGCAATGACAAGACTGATAATCATTTTACTGATGAGTGGTACATCAGGGCGCTGATAGGCGATATACAGAGCCGATATTTGAGTTTTTAGTGCCTTAGCCCAATCTTTGAGCTGCCCAAAAATGTTCATTCGCAGAGCTATGAGCAGTCAGGGTAGATCAAAAGCAGCAATAAGCGGGGCATGATCTGACAGCTGATTCCATGATGAATGAGGTGGTCTGCCGCACAATGTTGGCTCCATGCCCCGATAATAAATGCGATCCATTTTTAACATAGGCATCCATGAGGGCCAGGTGCGAGCATAACGATTATGCAATGTGCGGTAGGCTTCTTTTAGATGTAAACGCTGTGCCATACGTTTCTCTGCTTGCCCGGTCCAATCATTAAAGTCACCAGCAACAATCAGTGGTGCACTGTCCGGTACGTGTGCCTGAATGCGATCACATAACAAGCTAAATTGTTTGCGTCGCTCAATGCCAGTGAGTCCAAGGTGTATACAAATGATATGCAAAATATCGTCAGACCAGGGCAATTGAACTTCACCATGCAACAGGCTACGGCTGGCCCAGGTGAAAGGAGACACATTGATATTTTCCCAGCTGACAAGTGGGAATTTACTCAGAATGGCATTACCGTGATGACCCACTTCGTAAATCGCATTTTTGCCATAGGCATGATGCGGCCACACATCTTTGGCTAAAAATTCAGAATGCAGACCTTCCGGCCAGGTGTCATGAATCAAACCATGCTTGCTGTGCTCGCCCTGAATTTCCTGCAGTAGCATGATATCGGCATTGGTCTCCACCAAGGCATCTCGAATGGGATGCAGCGTGAACTGGCGGTTGCTGGTGTTAAAGCCTTTATGCAGATTGTAGGTCAGAATGCGGAGCTGGTTTTTCGACATGTATTTAAAATCCAATGTACTTGTGTCAACCGAGCACTATCCGGCTTGAGAAAATGAATCTCTATTATGGTTGGCCCGAAAGAAAAATCCAAGTCACAGTTATTGATGGTTTGCTCTTGATTTTAAAAAGCGCCGACCCCATCTGCTTCCCATGTTCAAATAAATAGCCATACGGAGGCATTTTTTCAATGAGTGTTGATGCACATAAGGAAACGCTAGGTTTTCAAACTGAAGTCAAACAACTATTGAATCTGATGATTCACTCTTTGTACTCCAACAAAGAGATATTTTTACGTGAATTAGTTTCAAACGCAGCGGATGCAGCAGATAAATTGCGTTTTGAAGCGTTATCAGACGATGCACTTTATGAAGATGACGCAGAATTAAAGATTCGTGTTGAGTTTGATAAAGACAAAAATACCGTCACGATCAGTGATAACGGTATTGGTATGACACGTGAAGAAGTAATCGAAAACATCGGTACCATTGCACGCAGTGGTACACGTAAGTTTTTTGACAACTTAACCGGTGACCAAACCAAAGACTCACAATTAATCGGCCAGTTCGGTGTTGGTTTTTACTCTGCCTTTATCGTTGCTGACAAAGTCACCTTGAGAACACGTCGTGCTGGTTTGACGGCTGAGCATGGCGTGCAGTGGGAATCGGCTGGTGAAGGTGAGTTCACTATTGAAACCATCGAAAAGCCTCAGCGTGGCACAGAAATTACGCTACATCTTCGCGAAGGTGAAGAAGAATTCGCAAATGGCTGGCGCTTACGTAACATCATCACCAAATACTCGGATCACATCAATCTACCGATTCTGATGGCAAAAGAGCCATTGCCAAATGAAGACGGCGAAATTGATGAAGCTGATAAAGGTGATGAAACCATCAATAAAGCCACGGCTTTATGGACCTTGTCAAAAAACGACATCACTGAAGATCAGTACAAAGAATTCTATAAACAAATTGCCCACGACTACCAAGATCCCATGCTGTGGAGTCACAACAAAGTCGAAGGCAATATTGAATATACCTCTCTACTGTATATTCCATCTAAAGCGCCGTTTGATATGTGGGACCGTGACCGCATGCACGGTATCAAGCTGTATGTAAAACGTGTCTTTATCATGGAAGACAGCGAACAATTAATGCCACGTTATCTGCGTTTCGTTCGTGGTGTGATTGATACCAACGATTTACCACTGAATGTGTCACGTGAAATTCTGCAAAGCAGCAAAACCATTGACACCATTCGTGCAGCATCAGTGAAAAAAGTGCTGAGTGAAATCAGCAAACTGGCGAAAAATGAGCCTGAGCAATATGCTGAGTTCTGGAAAGAGTTTGGTCAGGTCTTAAAAGAAGGCCCAGGCGAAGACTTTGCTAACAAAGAAACATTAGCGAAACTGTTCCGTTTTGCTACCACAGAATCTGGCTCGTCAGACCAAACCGTGTCTCTGGAAGACTACGTCAGCCGGATGAAAGACAAGCAAGAGAAGATTTACTACATCACCGCAGAAAGCTATGCCGCGGCGAAAAACAGCCCACACCTGGAAGTCTTCCGTAAGAAAGGTATCGAAGTCTTATTGCTGACTGACCGTGTCGATGAATGGCTAGTAAATTCTCTGACTGAGTTTGATGATAAACACCTGCAATCTGTCGCAAAAGGTGACTTAGACTTAGGTGAACTGGAAGACGAAGAAGAGAAAAAAGCGCAGGAAGAAACCGATAAAAACTTCGAAGACTTAGTCGAAAGAGTCAAA
Source organism: Methylophaga sp. UBA5088 (assembly GCF_002414625.1). Lineage (NCBI taxonomy): Bacteria > Pseudomonadati > Pseudomonadota > Gammaproteobacteria > Thiotrichales > Piscirickettsiaceae > Methylophaga > Methylophaga sp. UBA5088. The sequence goes on from NZ_DIAC01000112.1 coordinate 33,408, forward strand.
AAATCACTGGAAGACAAAGTCAAAGACGTGCGTATCACGCATCGTTTAACAGACTCTCCAGCCTGTTTAGTCGCCGATAACTACGATATGAGTATGAATCTTGAGCGTATGTTAAAAGCGGCCGGCCAGGATGTGGCAGGGACTAAACCGATTATGGAGCTGAACCCTGAGCATCCAATGGTGGTAAAACTGAAAGATGAATCAGATGAAAGTCGCTTTACCGACTGGACATCGATTCTGTTTGACCAGGCACTACTGGCAGAAGGTGGACAACTGGAAGACCCAGCTACCTATGTCAAACGTATCAACGAAATTTTGTTGAAGATTGCTTAGTTAAAACACGCATATGCGATAGAATAGCCGGGCAAGTAGTTGTCCGGCTTTTTTATTGGGTGAAAGAAATGTGGTGATTTCTTATCTCCTGATTTGCTAAAAAACGCTCACTCCCAAACTTAAAGAAATAGGTATCACAGTAGTGAAATCAGATTGTTTACAACGGTTTATTTTTGATAATGCAGCGATTCGTGGTGAATGGGTCAATTTGCAGGAAAGTTGGCAGGAAGTCCTAAAGCGTCGTGACTACCCTCAAGCCTTACGCAATGTCTTAGGTGAAATGATGGGCGCGGCAGCATTGTTAGCCGCCACAGTCAAAATTACTGGCCGACTGGTTTTACAAGTGCGTTCTGAAGGCCCGGTTTCTCTAATGATGGTGGAATGCACCAGCCAAAATACCTTACGTGGTCTGGCTCAGTGGGATGGGGATATCGCCGACGATGCCAGCCTGACTGATATGATGGGCGGCGGTACCTTAGCCATCACCATTGAACAAGAAGGCGCAAAACAACCTTACCAGGGCGTGGTCAGTTTACACGGTGACAATCTGTCAGAAACGCTGGAAAGCTATTTTGAGAACTCAGAACAATTAGCCACCAAAATCTGGTTATCAGCGAATGAACATAATGTGGCTGGCTTATTCTTACAGCAATTACCCAGCGAAGAAAACCAACGAGAGGATGCCCAGGAAGACTGGTTCCGTATCAGCCAACTGGCAAGCACCATTACCGATGAAGAGTTGCTAACCCTGGAATCAGAAACCTTATTACATCGCCTGTTTCATGAAGAACAAGTCAGATTATACGAACCAACTGATCTACGTTTCTCCTGTACTTGCTCACGTCAGCGAGTAGAAGAAACCATCGCCATGTTAGGGCAGGAAGAGGCCGATGACATTATCGCTACCGAAGGTGAAATCGAAGTCGCTTGTGAGTTCTGTAATCAACATTACACCTTCGATAAAGTCGATGTTGCCAAGTTGTTTAATGACACCATCGCTTCTGCGAGTGATCCCAACACCTTGCATTAGTAATAAAAATTAGTAGAAATAAAAGAGGGGGAGTTAGCCGATGCTGACTCCCTTTTTTGTTTACATGCCCAGACTCTGTAAAAAGGCACTTCCTGATGAAGTATGAAGCCAAACTAAACCAGCAATATTTAAGATGATAGTTAACCAAAACACCTGACGGAAAGCTTTCTTTTTGGATTTATGCCGTAATAGCATTTGACCAAGAATAGCTC
>NZ_DIAC01000112.1:35079-35662 GCF_002414625.1 Methylophaga sp. UBA5088
GACCAAGAATAGCTCCGGGCCAGCCACCAACCAAAGCCAATAAATGCAATGTGTTTTCTTGCGTTCGCCAGCGTCCATTTTCAGCCGCTGACTTATCAATAGCATAAGCGATAAAGGTAATGACACTCATCACGAGATAAACAAGTGGAATAGCTAAAGGCAACTTTCCTGTTAAAACTGATATCACGAGTCCAATACTAAAAAGTAGTATTAAAACGCCACCAAATTATCGGTTTTTCTTGCTAGCTTGTGGTTTGTTTTTTTGTCTTGAATCACGAGCAAAACGAATATTTTCAGCTCGATAGCGCTTGTCTTTATCTTGCAATAAATCATAGATGATAACGTCACCATTGATTGGTCGGCGTGTTCTGGGGTTAAAAGCTTTGATATGAACAAAGGCGCGTTCTCCGCCGCCATTGGGTTCAACAAAACCAAAGCCTTTATCATCATTCCAGTTTGAGATTTTGCCTTGAAACTTCATTTTCTTCCTTGAATTCTTGGGTGTCGATACTAAGTTGGGTTGAGTAACGAAACCTAACGGATAGTTTCTTATTTTAAATCACACGCTGCCGCGAGGCGTTCA
>NZ_DIAC01000112.1:35756-36926 GCF_002414625.1 Methylophaga sp. UBA5088
TGCCCAAAATAAACGAACCAAACAAAAGGGCACCCGATATTGCCTTTGATCCAAAAATTAGGTTTGTTTGATGGCGTGGTCGATAACTCCCTTCGGTCAGACACTCGACCACTTAATCCATCAACCAACCCTAAATTTTGGCGGCAATAAACGGGGGGTTAGGAGCTTTTCATATCCCCGTTTGTGCTGATAAGTACATTGCCATTTTCATATTGTCCAGATAAAAAATTTCATAAAACGACTTGAAATCTGCTGAGTCAAACCTTATTAAAAATAACGTGAGAGGCTGCCATGAAGGGGCCCTCACCATTGATTGTTTTTGTTTTATATTGCTTCTAACGGAGGATATACCATGAATGCAATTGACCTAACCCCTCTTTATCGTAGTAGTGTTGGTTTTGATCGTTTGGGATCACTGATTAACCATGCACTTACTGCAGACTCCACTTCCAGTGGATACCCTCCCTACAATATTGAGCTCATCGAGGACAACCGCTATGCCATCACGCTAGCCGTTGCCGGCTTCACCCAAGAGGAGCTTGATATTCAGGTTGAAAATGGTGTGCTGACTGTAAGAGGTGAAAAAGCGGCTAAAGAAGAGCGTAAATACCTCCATCAAGGCATTGCTTATCGTTCATTTGAACGTAAGTTTAACCTTGCTGACTACGTCGAAGTGACTGGCGCCGATCTTTCCAACGGTTTGCTGACTATCAGCCTTGTGAAAGAAATTCCTGAAGCGATGAAGCCTAAATCGATTCCGATTAGTCAAACAGGTAACAAAGCTTTGGAACATGATGTGGAAGATAGAAACGCTGACACTTCTAAAGCAGCCTAACTCATCCGGGGTGCGCGCAAGCGCACCCTTCTTTAAATTATAAGAGAATATTTTAAGTTGTATAACGAATTTATTTTTATAGAAAAAACGATTGGTTATGCAGGTTGGGTAGAGGAACGAAACCCAACGGATAGTCTCTTTTGTTAAACCACACGCTGCCGCGAGGCGTTCATTTATTTTGTATGCCCAAAATAAACGAACCAAACAAAAGGGCACCCGATATTGCCTTTGATCCAAAAATTAACTTTGCTTGATGGCGTGGTCGATAACTCCCTTCGGTCAGACATTCGACCACTCAATCCATCAAACAAACCTAATTTTTGGCGGCAATAGAC
>NZ_DIAC01000072.1:0-4486 GCF_002414625.1 Methylophaga sp. UBA5088
AGCAAGCAGCCATTATTCGAGAAGCGATAGAAAATGGGCAACGGGATAGAATCACTGAAATCATCCAGATCATTCAAGAAACCGGCGCCATTGACTACACAGCGAAGGCAGCAGAACAGGAAGTTAAGCAAGCTAAAGATTCACTCGACCTGCTTGTAGATAGTGAATATAAACAAGCACTATTATCGTTAGCTGACTTTTCAGTACAGCGCGATTACTAAATGCATTTAATGTCATCGATATGCTAACAAGAGCAGACCATAATCCATCCCGCTCGCATAGCTAGAGGTATTAGCAGCATATGATCTCAAACAGTGACATTTTAAATGCCAGAATTCTTATTGTTGATGACCAGCTCGTCAACATTAAATTACTGGAGAAGATGCTGCATCAGGCTGGTTTCACTTCTCTTTTTTCTACGACACGAGGTGCGGAAGTAGAACAGCGTTATTTTGAATACGAAATCGATCTCATCCTACTGGATATTCGCATGCCGGATATGGATGGTTTTCAGGTAATGCAAACACTACAAACAGCGATTCAGAACGATTACCTGCCAGTTCTCGTTATTACTGCAGAACTTACTCAGGAAATCAGAAAAAAATCGCTCTGTTCCGGTGCCAAAGATTTCATCACCAAACCCTTTGATCAAACTGAAGTGATCCAACGTATCAGAAACATGCTGGAAGTCCGCTTGTTACACAAACAGGTAAAGACGCAGAATGAAACACTTGAACAACAGGTCAGACACAGGACACAACAGCTAGAACAAAGTCGTCTTGAAATTATTAAACGCTTAGGCAGGGCTGCAGAATATAAAGACAATGAAACCGGCAATCACATATTGCGTATGAGCCATTTTGCGCAAATGCTAGCGCTTGCAGCAGGTTTAGATGAGAGTTTTGCCGCCGATATACTGACTGCGGCACCAATGCATGATATTGGAAAAATCGGTATTCCTGACCATATTCTCCTTAAACCTGGAAAGTTAGATGCTGACGAGTGGGAAGTGATGAAAACACACGTCAGGATTGGGGCTGATCTATTAGCTGATACGAATGTGCCGCTACTCAAACTGGCCAGCAATATTGCACTGACTCATCATGAAAAATGGGACGGATCAGGTTACCCACAGGGTTTAAAAGGCAAGGATATTCCTATTGAAGGCCGCATCTGTTCCATATCGGATGTTTTTGATGCGTTGACGTCAGAGCGTCCATACAAGAAAGCCTGGCCAATTGAAAAAGCCGTCGATTATCTCATTGAACAAAAAGGTCGACATTTTGATCCAGAGTTAGTGACACACTTTCTTACCATCATCGAACAAGTCCTTCATTACCGTGCCCGCTTCCCTGATCATGTCGCAGAAACATCCGATATGGCTTAATTTCACTTAAATGCTTTTTAGTTGCTGAAAGGTTCGCTATCCTTACTAACTATGGCTCAAATATATAAATATCACTTATTCTTCTGTACTCATCAGCGAGACGATGGCAGTGCTAATTGCGGAGAGCATGGTTCACAGTCGCTTCGTGATTACGCAAAACAACGTGTGAAAGAACTAAAAATAAAGAAAGTCCGGGTGAATAATGCAGGATGTCTAAATCGATGCAAGCTGGGGCCCATGTTAGTTATCTATCCTGAAGGGACTTGGTATCACTTTGAAACTGAAGCAGATATTGATGAAATCATTGAGTCCCACTTGCTAAACGACACGATTGTGGAACGCCTAGTTAAATGACGCCGGATCAATACTGTCGCGACAAAGCAGCAAAAAGTGGCTCAAGCTTTTATTACAGCTTTATGTTCTTACCGCCACAACGACGCCAGGCCATCACTGCGTTATACGCTTTTTGTCGAGAGGTCGATGATGCTGTTGATGAAATAGCGGATCCAGAAGTCGCGGCACAAACCTTAGCTTGGTGGCGAACGGAAGTAGAGAATATATTCAACAAAACAGCCACACATCCAGTTGGTAAAGCCTTAGAAGAAGCACTACAGCATTTCGAGCTGCATCAAGAATATTTCCTTGAAATTATTGATGGCATGGAAATGGACTTATACCAACACAGATATGAGGCATTTAAACATCTTGCGTTGTATTGTCATCGTGTTGCCAGTGTTGTCGGGTTACTTGCTGCAGAGATTTTTGGTTATCAACACCGCCAGACGCTTAAATATGCAGAAAAACTGGGGTTGGCTTTTCAGTTAACCAATATTATTCGTGATGTTCGTGAAGATGCTGAGCGTGGCCGTATCTATTTACCTCAAGAGGATATGGACCAATTTGGTGTTAAAGTAGATGACATCCTGGCACTTAAGCAAACACCAGAACTAACCGCTCTTCTGGCCTTTGAAACGGATCGTGCCCGTACTTTTTATCAAGAAGCAAAAGGCTTGTTACCTCCTGAAGATCGTTACGCTCAGCGCACCGGACTCATTATGTCTGCTATCTATGAAGCGACACTTGATGAAATAGAAAAAGACCAGTTTCGCGTGATGAAACAGCGCGTCTCTTTAACGCCCTTAAAAAAACTCTGGTTAGCCTGGCGTACATCCAGAGCAGAAAAAAAACATCAACAATGACCACCATAATTGTTGGCGGCGGCTGGAGTGGACTTGCTGCTGCTGTGCGTTTACTTGAACAAGGTGAGTCGGTCCATCTAATCGAGTCGGCAAAGCAGTTAGGAGGGCGCGCGCGAAATGTTTCTTGGAACGAGCAAACCATTGATAACGGCCAGCATCTGCTGATTGGCGCCTATCAGCAGACTTTAAAATTATTGCAGGACATAGGTGCCGAAGAATCTGAGCTGTTTCGACGTCTTCCTTTAAATGTATCAATACACCACCCTTATTTTGCTGATTTAACCTTGACAGATACCCGGTATCTCCCCTGGCCACTCTCACTGATAATAAAAACTTGGCAACTCAATGGCTTTCCTGTTTTTGTGCAACTATCTCGGCTTATGTTTAAGGCTCGTTTGCAAAAGAAACTAGACGATATTCCTGTCTTAACCTGGCTAAAAAAAGAAAAACAAAGCGAGCGACTCATTAAGCAATTATGGGAACCACTATGTCTCGCGACCATGAACACACCTGTTTCAGAAGCATCTACTCATCTTTTTGCTAACGTTTTATTAGGCACCTTCAAAAAACGTGAATATGCTGACTTTCTCATTCCCAAAGTCCCTCTTGGAGATAGTTTACCTGCCTATGCTGAACGCTATATTCAGCAAAAAGGCGGAGAAATTTCTTTGCAAAAACGTGTCAAATCCATTCTGATAGAAGAGAATAAAGCGATGGGTGTTGTCACAGCCGATGATAGGCACCTGAAAGCTGACAATATTATTATCGCGACTGGATCTCACACGACACAACGTCTGATGGGTAAATATTGGTCATCCTCTCAACCAAGTTTTTACCCAATTATTACCGTCTATTTGCAATATACGCCTGACACAAAACTGTCCCGTCCACTATTGGGTTTAAGCGGCACTTTAGGGCAATGGGTATTTGATCGGGGTAATGGTCTACTTGCCATTGTCATCAGTGGGCCGGGCAAGCATCTTGAGTCAACGAATGATGAGCTTATCGATCGCTTACACGATGAACTTTGCCAAGCTGACTTAGTCATTACCTCAGCATTGATTGATGGTTATGTTATCCGTGAAAAACGAGCTACCTTCAGCAGTTACGTTGATGTCAGCTCAGATCGGCCACATACACAATCCTCAGTAAATGGATTGTATTTAGCCGGTGATATTATTCATAACCTGTATCCTGCTACACTAGAGGGTGCGGTGATTAATGGTGAGAAAGCCGCCGAATTGATAATGACAATCAACACGGTTCGCTAAGCGATTAATCACTTGCTATACTTTATGGCTCAATATTTATAACAATAAGGGAATGCTATGCTGAAACAGATTAAATTACTTTTAATTGCGTTATTTTTAGGTACATTTATCGTTGCTTGCGGCGATGACAACACTGCCCAAACAGAATCTAACGATGCCTCTACCCCTTCATCTGCTGAAATGAGCAGTGATGATACAACGGACACAGCCGGTACAGTGACTGATGAAACTGACACCATTGCTGGTATGACCAAAGAAGAAGCCATTGCAAAATGGGGTGAACCCGATGTTACCCAGACACACAAAATCGACTCATTGACGGTTGATCACCTTGAATGGCATAAAAAAGATGGTATTACAGCAGTACAATTCCACAACGATGTTGCACAATTCAGCCAATTCGTACCAGCTGAATAAATCTTAATGCAATTACATACTGAGGATGGCCAATTGGCTCAGCAAATTATTCTTATCACCGGTGCCGCTCAAGGCATCGGTGCCTCAGTAGCAAAAGCCTGCGCAAACGCAGGTGCTACAGTCATCCTACTGGACAAACAGGTTCCACAACTTGAGAGTGTTTATGATGAGATTGTGGAACAAACGGGTATCACTCCAGCCATCTACCCTCT
>NZ_DIAC01000072.1:4589-16487 GCF_002414625.1 Methylophaga sp. UBA5088
TCACTCCAGCCATCTACCCTCTTGATCTCAAGGGAGCAACAGTGGATGACTATAAACAGTTAGCCAAAACTATCTCTGATAACTTTGGCAGATTAGATGCATTAGTGCACTGCGCCGCTACCTTGGGACAGTTAGCGCCGGTTATCAATCAAGATGCTAAAACATGGGCTGAAACCCTGCATATCAACCTGACAGCTGCCTATTTACTTACCCAGGCTTGTCTTCCTCTGCTCAAGCAGCAAAATAGCCAGCTTATTTTCACTACAGATATTCACAAGCATACTGCTTACTGGGGCGCTTACGGTATCAGTAAGGCTGCGATAGAAGCCTTTGCGGCTCAACTGCAGGACGAGCTTGAAGCTGAAGGAAAAGTCAGCGTCAGCACCATTGATCCTGGTGAAGTGAGAACGAGCTTATTTGCACGGGCTTATCCAGCACGCAATCCTGAAGGCTTGAAATCACCTGATGATATAGTCGGTTTATACTTATCCAAACTCATGACAAAAGCGGAACAAGCCGGTTAGTTTAGCGTCAAAGTTTCGGCATCAATAATGTAAGACACTGATTTAATTACATTAATAGTTGTTGGCACACTTATAGCAGGTTATATTCATAACTTGAATAAGGATGTGCTCCCATGGAACACGTATCAACAACAAATCAACTAAGACTAAGCCTTGTTGAAGGCTTAAAGCCAAAACAAGATATTGCGCAGACAAAAACAGCAGAACAAGTTCATCAACAGCTGCCTTATATACTACAAACCAGTCTTATCCTTGAAGACATGCTTGGATTATTTCAACGCGAAGTTGATGCCGTTTTCCCTGAGTGCAGTTTCCATTATCAAAACAGTAGCATGAAAGTGCAGATTGATTCCGCACAGAAATTTCATCATCGTTGCCACTACAAACTTGAAATGAATGGGGATTATCTGGGTGACATCACCTTCACTCAGCGTAAAAAGTTTTCTGATGCTGACATTAATTTCCTGGAAGACTTACTCAGCTTGTTGGTTCACCCTCTCAAAAACTGTCTGCTTTATAAAAAAGCGTTAGCTGCAGCATTGTTAGATGATCTGACAAACCTAGGGAATCGTGCAGCTTATGAGAAGAACTTACAACGAGAAGTAGAAAGAACAAAACGCCATGACACGCCTCTGTCACTTATCGTGATCGATATCGATAATTTCAAATCTATCAATGATAAATTTGGTCACTCATCTGGTGACAAGGCACTAAAAATACTTGCTGATATGATTAATCATTCACTCCGTAGTAGTGATATGGCATTCAGATTTGGTGGTGAAGAGTTTGTTTTATTACTGCCTGAAACCAATATTCATGATGCAGAAATTGTGGCAGAGAGAGTACGTGAATCTGTCTCTCAAATACTGTCACATGATGGAAAAAACAGCTTTAGCTTTACGGTGAGTTTAGGTGTAGCCCAGCTCCACACGAATGAAGAGGGCTACCACTTGTTTGAGCGCGCTGATATGGCCCTCTATGAAGCCAAACACACGGGCAAAAATGTGACCGTATGCGCCAGACAACCGTAAGTAACTATAAACTGACTAATGTCCTCTGATACGTGGTCTTCTCTTTGGAGCAGCCTCTTCCGCATCACGCTTTTGTTCAGCTTTATTTGTACTAAACTCTTTTCTCGGGCGCGTTTTTTTAGCTCGTTCTTGCTTTGCCGCCGGCTGTTTACGTCCAGAGGTGGCTTTGCTAACAGGCTTCATCCCTGCTTGCTCATAGAGATAATCTAAATCTGAGCCTTCAAGCTTAGTCCAGTGCCCCATACGCAGGTTATTAGGAATAATGATAGGTCCATAACGCACCCGCATCAGACGACTGACTTGTACCCCTTGGCTTTCCCATAAACGACGCACTTCACGGTTACGACCTTCCTGAATAACCACGTGATACCACTTATTGGCACCTTCGCCACCAGACTCCTGAATATCAGCAAACTTAGCTTCACCGTCCTCAAGCATAACGCCGTCACGCAGCGCCTGCATCATGTCTGATGTGACTTCACCCAAGACACGTACCGCATACTCACGATCCATTTCAAGGGAAGGATGCATCAAACGATTCGCCAGCTCACCATCAGTGGTCAGAATAATTAGGCCGCTGGTATTTAAATCGAGTCGTCCAACACTCACCCAACGACCCTGCTCCGGAATAGGCAGCGACTGAAAGATCGTACGGCGACCTTCAGGGTCCTTACGCGTGCATACTTCACCAACAGGCTTGTTATAAAGAATGACCTGCTTAGCAGGCTCTTGCCACAAGCGTTTCGGCGAAAGCGGTTTATTATCGAGTTTTAAACGATCACCTTCACTAATCTGATCACCTAAACTTGCAAGCTCACCATTTCGAGTGACGCGCCCTTCCTTAATCCAGGTTTCAACCTGTCGACGAGAGCCATAACCCGCTCTTGCTAATACTTTTTGAATACGTTCAGCCATAAAACCGCGTCAGCAACCTTTTATTTATAATTTAAACCCATTGATGAACGGACTTCCGCCAAGGTTTCCTGCGCCACTTCACGGGCAGCAGCATTACCATCATCAATAATACGGCGGACATCCTCTGGGTGTTGACTTAAATCCAACGCCCGTTCACGGATGGGTCTCAGTTCGGCACTCACAGCATCAATCAGTGGACCTTTACAGTCCAGACACCCGATACTTGCACTGCGACAACCTTCTTGTACCCATTGTTTTTGATCTTCTGAAGCGTAAACCTCATGCAGCTGCCATACAGGACAGCGCTCAGGTTCACCGGGATCAGTTCGACGGACACGATTGGTATCCGTTGGCATACGTTTAATTTTCTCGGCAAGACTATCATCAGGCTCGCGCAGCGAAATCGTATTACCATAGGACTTGGACATTTTCTGTCCATCCAGTCCCGGCATTTTGGATGCCGGTGTTAATAACGCTTTTGGTTCTGGCAAGATAACTTTACCTGCCCCTTCAAGATAGCCAAACAAACGTTCCATATCACCCAGAGCTAGGTTTTGCTGATTTTTAAGCAACTCTCTAGCCGTAGCAAGTGCGTCCGCGTCACCCTGTTCTTGATAAGACTTACGCAAGTTATTGTACAACTTTGCGTTTTTCTTACCCATTTTTTTGATCGCAGCTTCTGCTTTTTCTTCAAAATCTTTTTCACGACCATAAAGATGATTAAAACGACGAGCGACTTCACGTGTTAACTCAACATGGGCTACCTGATCTTCACCGACAGGTACTTGTCCTGCACGATAAATGAGAATGTCAGCACTTTGTAATAAGGGATAGCCTAAGAAACCATATGTTGATAGATCTTTTTCTTTCAACTTTTCTTGTTGATCCTTATAGGTCGGAACACGTTCCAACCATGACAGTGGCGTCATCATCGACAATAACAAGTGTAATTCCGCATGCTCGGGGACTTTTGACTGTAAAAAAAGCGATGCTGTTGATGGCTCAATGCCAGCGGCTAACCAGTCGATCACCATTTCCCAGACACTATTTTCGATAATGCTGCTGTCTTCATAATGTGTTGTCAGCGCATGCCAGTCTGCAACAAAGAAAAAGCAGTCAAATTCGTGCTGTAATTTAATCCAGTTTTTCAGAACGCCATGATAGTGCCCTAAATGCAGTTGTCCTGTGGGACGCATGCCTGAAACAATGCGACGGGACTGTATTGCAACCGTATCCAAAATGTTCTCCTGATAAGCCTTAATTAGCTAACTATAAAATACTGAATATTTGCGCTGGTAAACCAAACACCATCACCAGCAAATTGAGCATTGCACTGACCAATGGCCATAAAATCAAACTTAAAATACCGAAATAAAGTAGTCCCAACAAAATAAAGAAACCATAAGGTTCTATTCTGCTGAATTTATAAGCCACCGGCCCTGGTAACCAACTCGATAACACACGGCTACCATCGAGGGGTGGAATAGGCAGTAAATTAAGCATCATTAACATTGTATTGATTAATACGCCTGCCACGCCCATAAACATCATTGGCTGCCCCAAACTGATGTCAGCCTGGATTAACATTAATCCTAGCTTGGCAACGATGGCCCATATCACCGCCATAATAAAATTAGCAGCGGGACCTGCTGCAGCCACCCAAGCCATATCGCGTTTGGGCTGACGCAGATTCTGATAGCTCACCGGTACGGGTTTTGCCCAGCCAAACACAAAGCCACCGAGCAGCAATAATAAGCCGGGAACCAGCACCGTACCGATAGGATCAATATGTTTGAATGGGTTGAGTGTGAGCCTTCCCAACATTTGTGCTGTTCTGTCACCTAATTTTAGTGCTACCCAGCCATGTGCAACTTCATGAACCGTGATGGCAAATAACACAGGTATCGCCCAGATAATGATTTTCTGGACCAGACTAAACTCAAACACGAATACTGTCCTGACCGCCCATATAGTAACGTAATGCCTCAGGAATGAGGACAGAACCATCCGCTTGTTGATGATTTTCCATCAACGCCAGCAGAGTTCGACCAACGGCCAGACCTGAACCATTTAAGGTGTGAACCAACTCAGGTTTACCTGTCGCAGGATTGCGCCAGCGAGCTTGTAAACGACGCGCCTGGAAATCACCAAAATTACTACAAGATGAAATCTCTCGGTACGTTTGTTGACTTGGCAACCAGACTTCCAGATCATAAGTTTTTGTTGAAGAAAACCCTAAGTCACCCGTGCACAGATTCACCTTGCGATAAGGTAAATCTAATAGCTGCAATACTTTCTCAGCATGTGCAGTTAATTCTTCATGTGCAGCAGCAGAATCCTCTGGGCGAACGATTTGTACCAACTCAACTTTTTCAAACTGATGCTGACGAATTAACCCGCGCACATCACGACCGTATGAACCGGCCTCACTTCTGAAACAGGGTGTGTGAGCAACAAATTTCAATGGTAGAGAAGCATCTTCAGAAATGCTGTCACGAACAATATTAGTGACAGGCACTTCAGCTGTGGGAATAAGATAAAACTCACCATCATTCACTTTGAACAGATCTTCTTCAAATTTAGGTAACTGCCCCGTTCCTCTTAAAGAGTCTGCATTGACCAAGTAAGGCACATAGGTTTCAGTGTAACCATGCTTCTCACTATGTAAATCCAGCATAAATTGCGTTAAAGCACGTTGTAACTTAGCTAAAGGCCCTGATAAAGTCACAAAACGGGCAGCACTGATTTTTGCTGCGGTATCAAAGTCCATGCCTAAAGTTGCACCCAGATCAACATGATCTTTTGGTTCAAAATCAAACTGTCGTGGCTCTCCCCAACGCAAGACTTCCTGATTTTCACTCTCATCTTGACCGGCAGGCACATCAGCTTGTGGAATATTAGGTATTCCCATGGCGATCTGTTCTAACTGCGCCAAAACTTCATTCAATCGTGACTCAGCCGCTTTATGGCGATCACCTAAATCTTCAATCTCTTTAAGTAATGGCGAGATATCTTCACCCGCGGCCTTGGCTTTACCAATATTTTTAGAACGACTGTTTCGTTCAGTTTGTAACTCCTGAGCTTCAAGTTGGGCCTGTTTTCGTTCTTCTTCGAGTTTTGCTAATAGGGCAACATCTAAAACAAAGCCTCGACGGGCTAATTGCTCAGCTACCTGTTCAGTTTCATTTCTTAATAACTTAGGATCTAACATTCTTTTATTTTCCAGATTGTGCCGTCCAGCTCACAATATGATCTGGCTTAACCATACTTTCTAGCTGTGTGATAATTTTTTCTACTTTTTGTGGGGAATCAAAAAACTCGACCACTAAGGGTAACTCGGGTGATAAATCCAATAACGACGCTTTATGCAATTGATGTTCAGCACCCAATCCAGCAATCCCGCGAAACACGGTAAAACCTTTAATATCGGAGCTTTCCAATAACTTTATAACGCTATCGCCATGATCGCGTCCTTCAGCCAGGTACACTCGCACCATCGTGACATCTATCCGACTCATAATTGTCTCCCCAAGCTCAATCCTACCCATGTCGCCATCAGGCAGAGTAAAACGCTTAGAAGTATATTCAGCATCGCCTTGGTCACATCGCCTGCTTCAAGCAGAGCCATGGTTTCCATTGAAAATGTCGAAAACGTTGTAAAAGCACCAAGTAACCCAATTAAAATGGCAGAACGCCATTCCGTCATGCCTAACTCTCTCTCGATAAAGATAATGAAGAGAAACCCCATCAGTAGAGAACCGAGCACATTAACAGCCAACGTGCCATATGGAAAGTCCCGGCCTAAAATACGATAGACACCATTGGAAACAACAAACCTCAGTACGGCACCCACTGCACCACCTGCGGCAATAGCAATTATTTGGTGCACGAACAACATTCCCTACCCAAAAACAGGTAGTTTACCGTATTCTGGCCTAAGGCTCGCAACTGATTGTTTAATGAGGAAAATAGCATTCAATCATATGCCTGTCATAGCGAATACAAATCACTGACAAACAAACTGTTATCAAGCATTAGCCGTATCTTTCAACCATTTTGCCTAAGGAAACAGGCACAATTTTGCTAGCATGACCTGCGCTGCCAAACGCCTGATAACGCGCTTCACAAATTGTTTGCATAGCTTGAGTAGCTGCTTTAAAGAATTTTCTTGGATCAAATTCAGCTTTATTGTGTTCATCAGTGAGAAACTGACGAATGGATCCCGTTGATGCCATACGCAAATCGGTGTCGATATTCACCTTACGCACCCCGTATTGAATACCTTCAACAATTTCTTCCACTGGTACACCATAGGTTTGGCCAATATCACCACCATGCGTATTAATGATTTTCAGCCAATCTTGCGGCACAGAGCTTGAACCATGCATCACAAAATGCGTATCAGGTAGTTTTTGTTGCAATGTTTTCAAGTGGCTAATGGCGAGCACATCGCCTGTCGGTGGTTGTGTAAATTTATAAGCACCATGACTGGTGCCAATAGCCACAGCTAAAGCATCTACCTGGGTGATTTTGACGAATTCCACTGCCTCTTCAGGATCCGTCAGTAATTGACTGTGGTCTAAGGCTGAATCAGCACCATGACCATCTTCTTCGCCCATCATGCCTGTTTCCAGCGAGCCTAGACAGCCCAATTCCCCCTCAACAGACACACCACAAGCGTGGGCAATATCGACCACCGTTTTTGTTACCTGACTGTTGTATTCAAAGTCTGAAGGCGTTTTCATGTCCTCACGTAAAGAGCCATCCATCATCACAGAGGTAAAACCTGACTGAATCGAGCGAATACAAATATCCGGATTGGCCCCATGATCCTGATGCAGAACGATAGGAATATGAGGATAGGCTTCAACTGCTGCGAGTACCAAGTGACGTAAAAATGGCTCACCGGCATATTTTCTGGCGCCAGCACTGGCTTGCATGATCACCGGACTATCTACCTTGTCAGCCGCTTGCATGATGGCATGTACTTGCTCCATATTACTGACATTAAATGCGGGAACAGCAAAATCATGTTCAGCTGCATAGTCTAATAATTGTCGCAACGTAATCAGGGCCATAAAGCCTCCTGTAAAGAAAAATTTATTTTGAGGTGAGCTTAGTCTATCTGTCTGGGTTCAGCCATATCTCCCACCCTGACAATTTTCATGGCATTGGTGCTGCCCTGAATTTCAAGATCACCTTTGGTTATGATGACAATATCCCCCTCAGCAACTACACCCCGGCGCACAAGTTCATCAATCATCTCTTTATTCATCCGTGCATGGTCGTGATGTTCTACATCAAATTCCAACGGATATACACCTCGATATAAGGTGACTTTTCGTGCCGTTTTTTCGTGAGGCGTCAGGGCAAAGATGGGGATGCCTGAACTAATTCTGGACATCCATAATGTGGTCGCTCCTGAGTCTGTCAACGCCGCGATCGCTTTGACATCAAGATGATTTGCAGTATACATCGCAGCCATCGCGATGGCTTCATCCATGCGTTCAAAGTGTGAGTCTATCCGGTGTCGTGATACCCGTATCTCACGCTCCAGTTCAGCTTGAAGACAGACACGGTCAACCGCTGCTATCGTTTTTATTGGGTTTTTGCCTACAGCGGTTTCTCCGGATAGCATCACCGCGTCTGTGCCATCGAGTACGGCATTAGCCACGTCAAAGACTTCTGCCCGAGTCGGGATTGGGTTCGTTATCATTGACTCCATCATCTGAGTGGCGGTGATGGTCAGACAGTTCTTTTTGCGAGCCAGCCCAATGATACGTTTTTGGATAGGCGGTAATGCGGCGTCTCCCATTTCCACACCCAGATCACCGCGCGCCACCATAATCGCATCCGTCGCCGCAATAATCTCGTCAATCGCCTCAACGGCTTCAGCACGCTCGATTTTTGCCACTATAGCCCCATAGCCGCCTGCGTCACGTAATAATTGTCTCGCCTGATGAATATCATCAGCCGAGCGAGGGAAAGACACTGCAAGGTAATCCGCCTGCATACTGGCAGCAGTCTTTATGTCTTGTTTATCTTTATCTGTTAAGGCTTTTGCAGAAAGGCCGCCACCAAGACGGTTGATACCCTTGTTATTGGAGAGAACGCCACCAAAACTCACTGTTGTATGAATTTTATGTGCATCGACCGTATCCACTCGTAACACGATTCTACCGTCATCTAACAGCAAGGTATCTTTCGCTTTGACGTCTCGTGGTAGCGCTTTGTAGTCGATACCGACTTGTTGTTCGTTTCCATCCTCTTTGCCAAGCTGGGCATCCAGAATGAAAGGTGCTCCCTCCTCCAGTACTACCGACCCTTGCTTGAATCGAGAAATACGAATTTTAGGCCCCTGCAGATCAGCCAGAATACCGACTTGTTTATTCTGCAAACGGGCACGCTCTCTGACAAGCTCAGCAAGTGCAAGATGTGTGTCAGACTCACCATGAGAAAAGTTGAGCCTGACCACATTCATTCCGGCTGCGATCATCGCATCCAGTACTTGAGGGCTTTGTGTGGCCGGCCCTAAAGTCGCAACAATTTTTGTTCGTCTTATGGCCGTCACATGAAACTCCTTTATGATTGTGCGGCGCGCTGCTCCAGAATATCAACAGCAGGTAACTTCTTGCCTTCAAGAAACTCTAGAAATGCACCGCCACCGGTTGAAATATAAGAAATATCGTCACAAATTTTATATTTAGACACTGCCGCTAATGTATCACCACCACCAGCAATAGAAAATGCATCAGACTCAGCGATGGCCATCGCGACTTCTTTTGTACCTTCACCAAACTGATTAAATTCAAATACACCCACAGGACCGTTCCAAACAATGGTACCGGCATTTTTTAAAATTTCTGTTAAAGCAGCGGCAGATTTTGGACCAATATCAAAAATCATGTCATCAGCCACAATATCAGCCACTTTTTTGGTTTCAGCTTCTGCATTCTCAGCAAAGTGCTTTCCACATACGACATCAACAGGGACCGGAATATCCCCGCCACGATTTTGGGCTTCTGCGCGTAATTTTTTACAGGTATCAATCAAATCTTCTTCATAAAGTGAATTACCCACTTGATAACCTTCGGCTGCAATAAAGGTGTTGGCTATCCCGCCGCCGACGATAAGCTGATCCACTTTTTTTGATAATGATTCTAGAACGGTTAATTTTGTTGATACTTTTGAGCCACCCACAATGGCGACAAGTGGTCTTGCTGGATTATCTAATGCCTTAGCCAGTGCCTCGAATTCTGTTGCCAGTAGTGGACCAGCACAAGCAATGGGCGCATACTTCGCCACACCATGAGTCGAAGCCTGAGCACGATGGGCGGTGCCAAACGCGTCCATCACAAACACATCACATAACTTCGCCATGCGACGAGATAAGGCTTCATCATTCGCCTTTTCACCCTTATTAAATCGCACATTTTCGCAAAGTACGACTTCACCCGCTTCAACAGGAATGAACTCGGGTTCCAACCAGTTTTGTTCAAGTCGCACCGGGCGATCTAATAAAGCAGATAAATAATTGGCTACCGGCGCCAATGAGTATTGATGTTCGTATTCACCTTCAGTGGGTCTGCCAAGGTGTGACATGATCATGACTTTTGCACCAGCTTTTAATGCCATTTCGATAGTAGGCAATGAAGCATGAATTCGGGTGCCATCAGCAACCACACCTTTTTTCAGTGGCACATTGAGATCCTGGCGAATCAGTACACGCTTACCCGCCAAATCCAGATCAGCCATCTTGATTACAGACATGATGATTTTCCTCGTGAATAATTAAAATTGTGACTTTCATCACAAAGTATAACGTTCTAGAACAGTTTGACCATAAAAAAAGGCTTTCTGGATTCAGAAAGCCTTCGTTTTTTTATTGGAAAAAGAATGAATTAACGACCGACGTATTGAACAAGACGCATCATATTGCAAGTATAACCATATTCATTGTCATACCATGCAACCACTTTTACGAAGGTCTTGTCCAGTGCGATACCCGCACCCGCATCAAAGTTAGAAGGCGCAGTATGACCACGGAAGTCTGTTGATACTACGCTTTCATCTGTATAACCGAGTACATCTTTTAATTCAGCGTCTGAGGCTGCTTTCATCGCTGTGCAGATATCGTCGTAGCTTGCGTCTTTTTCCAGTTCAACCGTCAAGTCCACAACAGAGACGTCTGACGTGGGCACACGGAAAGCCATACCCGTTAATTTGCCATTCAAATCAGGTAGAACTTTACCGACCGCTTTCGCAGCACCAGTTGATGATGGGATGATATTTTCTAAAATGCCACGACCACCACGCCAATCTTTCATTGATGGGCCATCGACTGTTTTTTGAGTCGCTGTCGCCGCGTGGACGGTGGTCATCAAGCCGCGCTTAATACCAAAGCTATCGTGTAATACTTTGGCAACAGGCGCTAGGGCATTGGTTGTACAGGATGCGGCAGATACAATTGACTGACCGTCATAATCTTTGTGATTAACCCCGAAAACAAACATCGGGGTGTGATCTTTTGATGGCGCAGACTGCACTACTTTTTTAGCACCCGCCTCAATATGTGCCTGACAACTTTCTTCAGTCAGGAAAAAACCTGTACATTCGATGATTAGATCAGCGCCGACTTCATCCCATTTTAAGTCTGCTGGGTTACGTTCGGCAGTAATGCGAATAGTTTTACCATTGACCACCAGGTTGCCGTCTCTGACTTCGACTTCACCATGGAAGCGACCATGTACAGAATCATATTTGAGCATGTAGGCCAGATACTCTGGATCTAACAAATCATTGATAGCGACCACTTCAATATCTGTAAAATCTTTGATGGCTGCACGAAACGCCATGCGACCAATACGGCCAAAACCGTTTATACCGACTCTAATCGTCATGCTTAGTCCCCTATCACTATATCCGTCTGTCTAAGAACTGAAATCTCAGTTTGAAATTTCACTTATTAGACTTTCGAGCTTTAGAGAGAGAAAAACCAGTGAGCAGATGCCCACTGGTTCAATCTCTTTACTTCATTTCTAAACCAGTAATAATTACAGTACTGATTTAACTGTCTTAACGACATTTTCAACGGTGAAGCCGAAGTGTTTCATCAACACACCACCTGGCGCAGATTCACCAAATGTGTCGATACCAACAACACCACCTTCCAGGCCAACATACTTGCGCCAGAAGTCAGTCACACCCGCTTCAACAGATACACGTTTAACACCTGGTGTTAATACGCTGTCTTTGTAAGCTTGGTCTTGACGATCAAACACGTTAGTTGAAGGCATAGAAACAACGCGTGCTTTCACACCGTCAGCTTTCAGTTCTTCTTGTGCTTTAACCGCTAAGTCAACTTCAGAACCTGTCGCGATAATGATGACATCCGCTGCGCCGCCTTCTGCTTCAGACAGAACATAAGC
>NZ_DIAC01000072.1:16658-21458 GCF_002414625.1 Methylophaga sp. UBA5088
ATAAGCACCTTTACGGATACCTTCAAAGTCAGCTGTCTCGTGTTTACGACCAGGAATACCTTGACGGCTTAATACTAAGCTTGAAGGACCATCTTTACGTTCAACCGCAGCAACCCAAGCAACAGCCACTTCAGTTTCATCAGAAGGACGCCATACATCCATGTTAGGAATGTAACGCAGACCTGCTGTGTTTTCGATTGGTTGGTGAGTAGGACCGTCTTCACCCTGACCGATAGAGTCATGAGTCAAAATAGCGATTGTGCGTTGTTTCATCAATGCCGCCATACGTAAAGCAGACTTAGCATAGTCAGAGAACATGTGGAACGTACCACCGTAAGGCAGTAAACCACCGTGCAGTGCCATACCATTCATGATGGCATACATACCAAACTCACGAACACCGTATGAAATGTAGTTACCTGACTCTTTACCAGAAACATGTTTGAAGCTTGAACAGCTTGTCAGATTAGAACCTGTTAAGTCAGCAGAACCACCGATAAATTCTGGTAATTCAGGTGCTAAAGCAGTGATAACGTTTTGTGATGCTTTACGTGAAGCAACGCTTTCTGCTTTATCGTTGAAATCAGCGATCATTTTATCTGTGAATTGTTTCCAGTCAGCGGGTAATTCACCTGCCATGCGGCGTTTAAATTCAGCAGCTAATTCTGGGTATTCAGCAGCATAAGCGTCGAATTTTTTGTTCCATTCAGCTTCCGCAGCATCACCTTTCGCTTTCGCATCCCAACCCGCATAAACGTCTTCAGGAATAACAAAAGGTTCGTAGTCCCAACCTAACTCTTTACGAGTTAATGCAACTTCTTCTTCACCTAATGCCGCACCATGACAATCATGGCTAGCAGATTTGTTTGGTGAACCGAAACCAATGATGGTTTTACAGCAAATCAATGACGGTTTGTCAGTCACTTTTTTCGCTGCTTCAATAGCTGCATTGATTGCATCAGAGTCGTGACCATCTACTGATTGAACGTGCCAGCCGTAAGCTTCGAAACGTTTAACAGTGTCATCTGTGTACCAGCCATCAATGTGACCGTCGATAGAGATGTTGTTGTCATCCCAGAATGCGATCAGATTACCCAGACCCCATGTACCAGCAAGAGCACATGCTTCATGAGAAACACCTTCCATTAAACAACCATCGCCCATGAAGACATAAGTGTGGTGGTTAACGATGTCATGACCTGGCTTGTTGAATTGATCAGCCATCAGTTTTTCAGCCATCGCAAAACCAACACCGTTGGTGATACCTTGACCTAATGGACCTGTTGTTGTTTCAACACCTGGTGCATAACCATACTCTGGGTGACCTGCACATTGTGAATGTAATTGACGGAATGTTTTGAGTGAATCCATTGGCAAGTCATAACCTGACAAATGCAACAATGAATAAATCAACATTGAACCGTGACCATTAGATAGGATGAAACGGTCACGATCAGCCCAATTTGGGTTATTTGGGTTGTGTTTTAAATGGTCATTCCATAACACTTCGGCAATATCTGCCATACCCATAGGCGCACCGGGGTGACCCGAGTTTGCCTTTTGTACTGCATCCATGCTGAGCGCACGGATTGCATTAGCTAAATGTCTACGTGTAGCCATTATCTACATTCTCCTATTAAAAAAAATTAAGCTGCCCGCCATTTGATCGAGCAACCCATACTAGGTATTTGATTTTCTGGGCCGTGGCCTGTTTCTGCCACTTGTTTCATTGCTTCAAACAAATCTCGTCTGACATCAGATGCTGCGGCTTCTTTTCTACTGGCATCCAAACGACCGCGATATTGTAGTTGCAAATCACTGTTATAACCAAAAAAATCGGGTGTGCAGACTGCACCATAAGCCTGGGCAACCTGTTGTGTTTCGTCGTACAGATATGGAAATGAGAACGCTTGCTGTATCGCAAGCTGTTTCATATTGTCGAACGCGTCTTCAGGGTACTCGTTCACATCATTAGACATAATCGCGACAGAATTGATACCTAATGCTTTCAACTCATTCGTATCACGTACCAATCTATCTATTACCGCTTTTACATAAGGGCAATGGTTACAAATGAACATAACTAACAATCCATTTTCACCACGACAGTCTTCTAATGTCCAGATTTTACCGTCTGTTCCTGGCAGAGAAAAATCCACAGCAGGCAAACCAAATTCACAGACTGGTGTCTCTAAAGCCATAAACGCTCACTACAGTTATACTTTATGTCGTTTAAGATGAAAAACGACGCATGAAACTCTTTTGGAGTTCTGCATATTACCAGACAATTTACATAATGCGAAATGAAGCTGTCAGCGATTTTTAGCCTTGCCCTTTGCGATGATCTGTAAAAAAAGTAATGACTTAGATGAGGCACCGATGAAATTCCTCTCAGCCAATCGCAGCAGAAATAGAACAATTTCTGGCACTGCGCGGTTTCTTTGATCGCCTCAAGCTGAACATCGCATATTAAGGTGAACTGTTATCACTTCATGCCAACATCATGTTTTAATGTATTTATTGAATTACTACCTTTAATCAGGTTCATTTCCTAGCTGAGAATTTCATGGCTCAAAAAAAAGCGCCTTCTAAAAAGCGTACCCGCTCAAAAAAGTCATCACCACGTAGAAAAAAACAAACGGGGTTTATCAGCCGCGCAAGTTTGCTGAAAATTGCTTTTACTCTACTGGTTCTACTTGGCTTATTAACCCTTTTCCTTGATGTTCAGATTCGTAGTCAGTTTGAAGGCAAGCGCTGGGCTGTTCCTGCCAAGGTATATGCTCGCCCATTAGAGTTGTATGCTGGGGCTCCTGTCTCACTCTCCGACCTGAAAATTGAATTAAAAGGTTTGGGGTATCAATTTCGTTCAAAAGCCGCACAGCCTGGCCAGGCCGCCTTCTCCTCATCGAAGGCCATCATCGCCACACGTGGCTTTCGTTTTAGCGATGGCATGGAGCCGGCAAGAAAACTCATTCTCGACTTTAATGCTGAAGGTGTAACACGCCTAAGAGATTATCAAGGTCAGGATGTGCCATTGGTTCGCCTTGAACCTGTTCTGATAGGAGGCATCTACCCACTTAATAATGAAGACCGGGATCTTATTCAGTTAAAAGATGCCCCTCCGATGTTGAGCGAAGCTTTAATCGCTATCGAAGACAGAGATTTTTACCAGCATCATGGCATCTCCCCCAAAGGCATAGCCCGTGCTATGGTTGCCAATATTAAGGCTGGTAGCTTTGTTCAGGGTGGTAGTACCCTGACTCAACAGCTTATTAAGAACTTCTATCTCACCTCTGACCGTAGTCTGGTTAGAAAGCTACTCGAAATTCCGATGGCTTTATTGTTAGAGCTGCACTACGACAAAGATGACATTTTGGAAGCCTATCTGAATGAAGTCTATCTGGGACAAGATGGCGCACGAGCCATTCATGGTTTCGGTTTGGGTGCACATTACTTTTTCGCACAACCGCTACAAGAGTTAAAACTGCATCAGTTAGCATTACTTGCCGGCCTGGTGAAGGGGCCTTCTTATTACGACCCCAGACGCCACCCTGAGCGAGCAAAAAATCGACGCAATCTGGTGCTAAAAGTTTTGTATGAGCAAGATAAAATTACACAACAACAATATCAGCAAGCGAGAAATGCCAGCCTTGATGTTGTCGAGAAAGGCACACTATTAAAAGAAGCGTATCCAGCCTTTTTGGACTTAGTGAAACGACAATTACGTCGTGATTATCGTGATGAAGATCTGAACTCAGAAGGGCTACGGGTCTATACCAGCCTGGATCCGATCACTCAACGTCATGCTGAGTCATCTTTAAAATCCACCATTACGAGTCTGCAACAACACCATGGCTCTAAATTGAAATCGCTACAGGGCAGTATGGTAGTGACAGACCCACAAACGGGTGAAGTCCTAGCGGTCATAGGTGACAAAAATACACGCTATAAAGGCTTTAATCGCGCATTGGACTCTGTACGCCCCATCGGCTCGTTGGTAAAACCTGCCGTGTATTTAACAGCCTTAGAACAAGGTAAAACACTGGCCAGTATGGTGGATGATTCAAGCTTCACTCTGACACTTCCCAATGGTCAAACATGGAAACCACAAAACTTCAGCAAACAATCCCATGAGGATGTTTTACTGATTGATGCCTTAGCCCACTCTTACAACATAGCTACCGTTCGCCTTGGAATGGAAGCAGGTTTGGATGAGGTCATTAATACGTTGAACCGATTAGGCATTAAACGTCAGCTCGATGCCTACCCCTCGCTCTTATTAGGTGCTCAGGGCTTATCTCCGCTTGAAGTCGCGACAATGTATCAAACCATTGCTGCCAATGGTTTTCAGACCCCTGCCCGAGCTATTCGCACGGTCACAGACAGTCAAGGTGAAGCGCTATCCAGCTATCCATTCCAACTGCGTCAGACTATCGATGCAGATGATGTTTATCTGATTCAAACAGCCATGCAAGAAGTCACTCACAGTGGCACGGCTGCCAGCATTTACTCCAGCTTACCCAGTCATATCAATACTGCCGGTAAGACGGGCACAACCGATGATCAACGAGATAGCTGGTTTGCGGGTTTCAGCAATAATCGTCTCGCCGTGGTATGGCTTGGTCAGGATGATAATTCCCCCTTACCATTCACCGGTTCAGGCGGAGCGTTGCGTGTCTGGAAAAACTTTATGAGGAGTCAGCCTCTGGATTCGTTTGAGGCACCATTGCCTGACGATATAAAATGGCTCTGGATAGACACACAAACGGGCCTTTTATCAGCTCAAGAATGTGAACATTC
>NZ_DIAC01000072.1:21537-22896 GCF_002414625.1 Methylophaga sp. UBA5088
AGCTCAAGAATGTGAACATTCCCGGCAACTGCCTTTCATCTCGGGAACAGAGCCTGTCGAGATGTCTGAATGTGCCACTCAGCCAGGGCAGCAATCTAATCCGGTGACTCGGTCACTGGACTGGATTAAAGATTGGTTTCAATAAGGGTTAACAATGACAAATTCTGCTTTACGCTTTTTCATGACGGGTTTGATGTTAAGTATGCTTGCGGCATGTTCGACGACACCTTACCAGCCATCTCAACCACCCGTGGATGATCGAAGCAGCGAACCGACGCTGCCACAGCCGCCGGAAACACCTACTTACCCGCCAGTAGAGGACGTCACTCCTGAACAGCCAAGATCTGCTCAGCCAGCACCATCCCCCCAGGTACAAACACCGATAAAACAAAGTCCTGCTGTCGTGGCGTTACTGGATAAAGCGGAACAAGCGAGAGTAAGTGGTGACTTACGGGGCGCACAAAACAACTTGCAGCGTGCGCAACGTATAGCACCGCGGGATCCTAAAGTGTATTACTCACTCGCTCAGACACATATGAGTCTGGAAGATTATGACCTTGCAGAACAGGTCGCGCTTAAAGGTGTCTCCTTATCATCTGGTAATAATGTACTGCTTAAGCGTTTCTGGCAGTTACTGACCGAAATAAGACTCAGAGCAGGAGATGTCTCGGGTGCCGAAGTGGCGAAACTCAGAGCACAGAAATATTAAGCAGACTGGCTAAGTTGCTGATAAAGAGAAGGGTAGTCTGTCAACAGTTCGGTCATGCCCTCAATGTCAAAGACTTCCACTTTTTCTAGAAGCTGTTGCGCGTAATGAGCTAATGGCGTGAATGTTTCTTTCTCTGCGATTTGCTTCAGATCAGCAGCAAAACGTTTAATTTCACTCATATTGTTGCTTTCATTGACCATTTTCCAAATCGGCATTTTGCTCTCCATAAAGCTAAGGATCACTGGTAATATGGCCATTTCATGATCGGACAATGTCAGGCCGCGAGTCTCTTCAGATCCGTCAGGTATCGAAGCTTCATGTTCTAAAAATTCTGCCAGCTTGCTGTAGAGTTCAGACTTTTTGACCGGCTTACGGATATGGTCATCAAAATGCTCTGATTTAAGACGTTCGAAGTCATCTTTCATTACAGATGCTGTCAGGGCAATGATCGGGATATTAAATTCCGCTTTAATTTTCTCTGCCGCCTGATACCCATCCATCACAGGCATACGTAGATCCATCAGAATCAAATCAATACCCTGGGCTTTTACGGCTGCGACGGCCTCTTTACCATTTTCAGCTTCTACAATCTCTAGCGCAGAAGAGGAAAAGCTTTCCGTGACCAAACGACGGTTATCTTCAATATCATC
>NZ_DIAC01000072.1:23013-32403 GCF_002414625.1 Methylophaga sp. UBA5088
TTATCTTCAATATCATCCACCACAAGAATAGTTGCAGGTGAAAAAACAGGCAGTGAAGATGCCGAGTACTGCCTCAAGCTTGAATCAGCCGCAATTGATGCGACGACAACGTTATTCAGATGCACCGTAAAAGTAGACCCCTTACCTACTTCACTTTTCACTGTGAGAGCTCCACCCATTAGTTTAATCAGACGACTACAAATGGATAAACCGAGACCCGTTCCGCCAAATTTTGCATTGTCCTGACCAGGCGTTTGATGAAAGTCTTCAAATATTCGATCTAACTGATCCTCAGGTATGCCTAAACCAGTATCTTCAATATCAATTCGTAATTTTAGATGACTACCCACAGCGCTCTCGACACTTGCCCGCATCGTTATTCGACCTGACTGAGTAAATTTAACCGCATTTCCCAGTAAGTTGAGTAATACCTGACGCAGACGAACCACATCCAGCATCAGACTATGAGGAATGTCTGAATCGACTTCCAGAATCAGTTCAACACCTTTATTCCGTAATGGCACACTGAATATATGCGATAACTCTTCAAACAAGACATGTGGGTTGGTGGCAGCATATTGTATGTCGAGTTTTCCGGCTTCGATTTTGGATAAATCCAAAATGTCATTAATTAATAACATTAAATCATTGCCAGCCGACTGAATCGTTTTTACATAGGATTTCAACTTATTGTCTTTAACCTGCTCATAGAGCAACTCGGTAAAGCCAATAATGGCATTCATCGGCGTCCGGATTTCATGGCTCATATTGGCAAGAAACTCAGATTTTGTACGGTTAGCCACTTCCGCTTTTTCCTTCGCCTCGACGAGTTGAGCCTCCATCTCGATCCGATCCGTCATATCTACAGCGATGCCCAATAACGCCTCTTGCCCTTGGTATTTGATGGGCATAATAGATACCATCATCGAGCGTTCTTCACCGTCCATTTTTTTGAATTCGACGATCTTTTGATCCACAAACCCTTGGGTTTTTATCTCATTAAGTACTTCTTCACGTTGTTTCGGGTTCGAATAAAAACTCAGAATATTAAACTGAGGTAATTCATCCAGCTGCATGTTGTAGTCTAATAATGCCTGAGGGTTAGCGGTGATGATCTGACCGTCAAAATGTGTGACGGCAATCTGTAAGGGCATATGATCAATCAAGGTTTTTGTTTGTGCTTCGGCAGCCTCACGTAAGCGGACTTGAGCGGCTAGTTTTCTATTCCAGAATAAAATCCAAGCCACCACAACTAAAAACAAGATCACAATTTTCAACATCAAACTGTAATCGACAATCGCCGCATATTTATCTTTCCCCCACTCATCAAGTATGCGTTGCTTATCTGCGAGTGAGATAGCATTAAAGGCCCGGTTAAAAAGGCTAACCATCGGTTGATAAGCCTCGCTAAACCCAAATGCCAGTGAGGTTTTGAAGCCGGTTTCCCCTACTATGCGTATGTTGTTAATACTCATTTCGGCAATGTGATAACTGGCCTGAGCCAGTGTGGCTATTAATGCATCTACTTTTCCAGTAGACACGGCAGTCAAGCCCTCTTGAATCGACATGACTTCAATAAAGTTGATATCTGGATACTGACTACGAATATTATCTACATAGCCATATTCATGAATCACGGCAATTTTTTTCTTTTTTATTGACGAGATATTTTCGACATAAACATTATCATCACGCATGACAATGACTATTGGGCTGTTTAAATATGGCCTGGTAAAGGTCAGAAACTGACCCCGTGTTGAATCACTGGTTTCTGAAATCATATCGACCTTACCTGCTTTAATAAGCTCAATTGACTCTGCCCAAGTGGAAGTAGGCACGTACTCAATAGTGATGCCCAGTTTGTTTTCTATCAGTTGCAAATACTCAGCAACAATACCAATATAATTTCCATCTTTATCAAAGGCTTCATATGGCAACCAGTTAGGGTCACCGGTAAAACGAATCGTTTTATGCTCGTTTAACCAGAATTGTTCACTCGGTGACAAAATAATATTCTTCGATACGGCCTCATCAGTAATATTTCGTTTAAACCATTTATCATCGATACTACGTTTCTGTACTGCTGATATCGCAAGTAAAGCTTTATCAATAATTGATGACAACATCGGCTCTGATTTTTGCGTAGCCATGTAGAGATTCTCACTCCCTAAATAGCGTGTCGACTGTAATGGTTCGATATTCAAAATAGCTTTGTTATCAAGTTTGTAGCTCAAAACAGCATAAGTGTCGTATAACAGTTCGGCATCGCCATTCAGGACTAAGTGGATAGCCTCATCTAATGAGCCGGTTTCAATGATATTAAGCCTGGGGAAATAGCGTTTGATCGTACTAATTCTGGAGTCATCTTTTGGTAAAGCCACTCGCAATCCATCCAGCGAGTTTTTATTGTCGAGTTTAATGTCATTACGAATAAAAAAATATTCAACAGCCTCATGATACGGACTGGAGAATGTCATATAAGCCATTTTTTCCTGCGTCATAAATACTGCAGGTAATAAATCAATCTCTCCATCAACAAACTGTTTTAGATGATCACGCCAAGAGCCTTCCGTTTCATAGGTAAATTTTAAGCCTGTTAATGAAGAAACGATGTTGAGATAATCCCTGGCAATACCGATGTATTGATTATTTTCGTTCACAAAATCATAAGGTGGCCATTCACTCCCGGCCCCCACAATAATTTCAGGATGGGTGTCTATCCAGGCAATTTCTTCTTTCGTTAATAGCACAGGTGATTGGTACTGAGCTCGGACTGTTTCCGCGGCGGATTGGACAGTTGGACTATAGAAGATGAGGATTGAATTCAGTAACAGAATGAACGTTGTGATTAATGTCATTCTTGTGGTTACTAAAGGATAATTCATCTTATAAGCATCTATTTAACAATGTCAGCAAACTGATCGAGGTGGCTTATCATCAAGTCGACTAACTCAGGATCAAAGTGAAAACCGCGCTGTTCCTGGATGAAAGCAACCGCATCATCAACTGTCCAGGCTGTTTTATAGCAACGTTGATGAGTCAAGGCATCAAATACATCCGCCAGAGCAACAATTCGCCCATAGATGTGTATGTCAGATCCTTTTAAACCACGGGGATAACCGCTCCCATCCCATTTTTCATGATGCTGATAGGCAATAATCGCGGCTGATTTAATTAATTTTCGTTTGGAACCTGATAATAATTTATACGCGTTTGTCGTATGCGATTTCATCACCTCAAATTCTTCTGGCGTGTATTTTCCTGGCTTGTGAAGAATCTCATGAGGGACTGTCATCTTACCGATATCATGCATGGGTGACGCATGGTAAAGAGTATCGGCATCAGTATCGTTTAATGTGGGATGCAGTTTGGCCAAGAGTGCAGAAATCTCAGCCACTCGCCTAATGTGTTTACCTGTTTCATCTGATGTGGATTCCATCAATTCAGTTAGAAACCAGATGAGTTCTTTTTGGCTATTTTCTAACTCAGATAATAAGCGCGCCTGTGCAAAACGGGATTTTGTTTCCAGATCAATATTTTGCTGCTCAAGCCATTTTTTTGTCTGATATAACTGGACATGCGTTCTAACACGAGCAAGGAGTTCGGCGGCATGAAAAGGCTTGGTCACATAATCGACCCCACCGACTTTAAAAGCTCTGGCTATAGAATCCACATCCGCTTTTGCGGTGAGAAAAATGATTGGAATGTCTTTGAGTTGAGTTTGGCTTTTTATACGCTGACAGGTTTCATAGCCATCTAAGCCAGGCATCATGATGTCGAGCAGAATCAGATCAAACGCAGCATCATCGTTTTGCAGAATTGACAGTGCTTTTTCACCACTATTGGCAAAGGAAAACTCATAGCTGTCTTCCCTCAGTAAGCTCATAGCGACCTGAATATTGTCAGGGACGTCGTCAACTATAAGAATCTGAGCATGTGGTGCCATCAATCCAACCTATTAAAAAGGTGGTTCGATTATATAAGCAAGTTGAAAGAAAAGTACAATACCCTGCATCAAGCAGGGTATTAGAAAATAAATTCAGCTACTACATCGGGCAAGTGACAGCAGCATGAATAAGTGATGTTATGACAAGCCCAAGACATCCTGCATATCAAACAAACCATTTTGTTTTTGCATTAACCAGCTTGATGCCCGCATGGCACCGAAAGCAAACGTCATACGACTTGAGGCTTTGTGGGTGATTTCAACCCGCTCACCTTCTGCCGCAAACATAACGGTGTGATCACCAACAATATCGCCAGCACGCACTGTCGCAAAACCGATGGTATCTCTGTCGCGTTCGCCTGTGCGGCCTTCACGACCATATACCGCACATGTTTTCAAATCACGGCCTAAGGCATCAGCCACCACTTCGCCCATACGCAATGCCGTTCCAGACGGTGCATCTACCTTATGGCGATGGTGGGCTTCCACTATTTCGATATCAACGTCATCCCCCAATACCCGGGCAGCCATATCTAATAGTTTTAATGATAAGTTCACCCCAACACTCATATTCGGCGCCAGGATAGTGGCAACTTGTTTGGCCGCATCGTCGATGGCTTGTTTTTGGTCTGCATCAAACCCCGTTGTGCCGATAACAGGTCGACATTGATTAGCCACACAAAACGGCAATAAAGCCATGGTCACTTCGGGCAAAGTGAAATCAATAATGATGTCGGAGTCTTTTGTGGCCTGCTCAATATCCGAGCTAATCGCAATACCTAACTTGCCAACGCCTGCGACTTCACCTGCATCTGCCCCGATTAATGATGAATCGGCACGATCGATCGCTGCACTGAGAGCTAAGCCCTCAGTCTGTTCTACAGCCTGAATCAAACAACGTCCCATTCTGCCAGCAGCGCCATTTATCGCAATCTTAGTTGCCATATTTATTCCTTTTTCATTTCACCTAGTGATGACAGCGCATCATCTTATTCAAAAAAACGTTTTACCGCATCCAACCAAGAGCTGTGTTTCGGGTTATGCTTTTCACCACCGCCTTGCAGATCGCCCTCAAACTCTTGCAGTAACTCTTTTTGTTTCTTTGATAATTTCACCGGTGTTTCGATGATAACCCGGCATAAAAGATCACCGGTTGCGCCGCCACGAACTGACTGAACACCTTTACCTTTAAGTCGGAATTGTTGTCCGGTTTGTGTGCCCTCTGGGATCTTAAGATTAGCCTTACCTTCCAGCGTGGGTACTTCCACTTCACCCCCCAACGCAGCAGTGACAAAACTTAAAGGTACATCGCAGAATAAATTCGTGCCATCACGGGTAAACACGTCATGACGATTTACCGATACTTCCACGTAAAGATCACCAGCAGGTGCACCATGGGTGCCCGCTTCACCTTCACCTGAGAGTCGAATTCGGTCGCCGGTATCAACACCAGCAGGCACTTTGACCTGTAAGGTTTTCTCTTCTTGAACCAGCCCTTCACCATGACAATCCGGACAAGGCTCTTTGATCATCTTACCGGTACCACGACAATGTGGGCAGGTTTGCTGCATGGTAAAGAAACCTTGCTGAATTCGAACCTGACCATGCCCACCACAGGTAGTACACGTGACGGGTTGTGTCCCTTTCTTCGCACCAGAACCATCACAGGTGTTACATTCAACATTGACTGGTATGCGAATAGTCGCCGTGGTTCCCGCCACAGCATCTTCCAATGACAAATCAAGTCGATATCTTAAATCAGCACCACGATAGGCTTGTTGCCGGCCGCCACCTCCACCGCCAAAGATATCATTGAATACATCACCAAAAATATCGCTGAAGCCGCCACTGCTTCTAAAGCCTCCGCCCATGGATTGGTCGACACCTTCATGACCAAACTGGTCGTAAGCAGCACGCTTCTGGCTGTCAGATAGAATTTCGTAGGCTTCTTTGGCTTCCTTAAACTTGGACTCAGCTTCAGCATCATCAGGATTTCTGTCCGGATGATATTTCATCGCCATGCGACGGTAGGCTTTTTTAATTTCAGCTTCAGTCGCCGTGCGTGATAACTCTAAAACTTCGTAATAGTCTTTTTTGGCCATTATTCTTTTTCCCAACTACCTAAAACGACAAAACAGGCGCCGGAGATTCCTGACGCCTGTTTGCCATGCTCAACATAATCTTGTTAAAGATTATTTTTTCTTGTCGTCGTCGACTTCTTCAAACTCTGCGTCGACAACATCATCACCGGCTTTCGCATCATCAGCTTGACCCGCATCAGCAGCACCAGCTTCCGCGTTTTCAGCATAAGCACGTTCTGCCAGTTTGCCAGCGACTTCACTTAAAGCGGTTGTTTTCGCTTCAATGTCGTCTTTGTCTTCGCCTTTGATGGCTTCTTGTAAAGCGGCAATCGCTGATTCGATTTTTTCTTTTTCGTCAGCTTCAACTTTATCACCTAAATCTTTAAGTGATTTTTCTGTGCCGTGAATCAATGCATCAGCTTGGTTACGTACAGTGACAAGCTCATGGAATTTACGATCTTCATCCGCATGCGCTTCTGCATCTTTCACCATTTTCTCAACTTCATCGTCTGATAAACCACTAGAGGCTTTAATCACGATAGATTGTTTTTTGCCTGTGGCTTTATCAGCTGCTGATACGTTAAGAATACCATTCGCATCAATATCAAATGTCACTTCGATTTGTGGTGTACCACGTGGTGCTGGAGGAATGTCCGCCAGGTCAAAACGGCCCAGTGATTTATTCGCTGATGCCATTTCACGCTCACCTTGAAGCACATGAATGGTCACTGCAGGCTGATTGTCTTCTGCCGTTGAGAACACTTGATTCGCTTTAGTAGGAATCGTGGTGTTTTTCTCAACCAGTTTGGTCATCACGCCACCCATGGTTTCGATACCCAGGCTCAGTGGTGTAACGTCAAGTAATAATACGTCTTTGACATCACCAGAAAGTACAGCCGCTTGGATAGCCGCACCCACTGCTACCGCTTCATCAGGATTCACATCACGGCGCGGCTCCTTACCGAACATGTCTTTAACCGCTTCCTGTACTTTAGGCATACGGGTTTGACCACCGACCAAAATCACATCGCTGATTTCAGACGTTGATAAGCCAGCATCTTTCAGTGCCATTTTACATGGCTCCATGCTGCGTGAAATCAGGTCTTCAACCAGTGATTCCAGCTTGGCACGGGTTAAACGCATTTCCATGTGTTTAGGACCTGATGCATCAGCAGTGATGTAAGGCAGGTTGATATCTGTTTGTTGGCTTGAAGATAACTCGATCTTCGCTTTTTCAGCCGCATCTTTCAGACGTTGCAGAGCCAGTGGATCTTTTGCCAGATCAACACCTTGGTCTTTTTTGAACTCTGCAACTAAATAATCAATGATGCGTTGGTCAAAGTCTTCACCACCCAAGAATGTATCACCATTAGTCGCTAATACTTCAAACTGGTGTTCGCCTTCAATATCCGCTATCTCGATGATTGATACGTCGAATGTACCACCACCTAAGTCATAGACAACCACGGTAGAGTCACCGCGTTTTTTATCCATACCGTAAGCCAAGGCTGCAGCGGTTGGTTCGTTGATGATACGTTTCACTTCAAGACCGGCAATTTTACCTGCGTCTTTGGTCGCCTGACGTTGTGAGTCGTTAAAATAGGCAGGTACAGTGACAACAGCTTCAGTCACTTCTTCACCTAAAAACTCTTCAGCTGTTTTCTTCATTTTCATCAAAACACGAGCTGAAATTTCAGGTGGCGCCATTTTTTTGTCATTCACAGAAACCCAGGCATCGCCATTGTCTGCTTCAACAATTTTGTATGGCACCATGTCGATATCACGCTGAACGACATCTTCTTTAAATTTACGGCCGATCAGACGCTTAATACCGTAAAGTGTGTTGTTAGGGTTAGTAACTGCTTGACGCTTCGCAGACTGACCTACCAATACTTCATCATCTT
This sequence comes from Methylophaga sp. UBA5088, assembly GCF_002414625.1. Lineage (NCBI taxonomy): Bacteria > Pseudomonadati > Pseudomonadota > Gammaproteobacteria > Thiotrichales > Piscirickettsiaceae > Methylophaga > Methylophaga sp. UBA5088. The sequence goes on from NZ_DIAC01000072.1 coordinate 30,945, forward strand.
TTGTGAAAGCGATGATTGATGGCGTAGTGCGATCGCCTTCGCTGTTTTCGATAACGCGCGCTTTACCATCTTCCATCACTGCGACACAGGAATTTGTTGTTCCTAAGTCAATACCAATAATTTTTCCCATTTTTATACTCCATCAATCTTATTCTTGCTGACTATTTATGCAGCCTTCGGGTATGTAATTGGGGGGCAAAATTTAAATTTCAAGCCCCGAACCTATTTTTATTGAGAGACCACAACCATTGCAGGTCGAAGTAAACGGCCGTTAAAGCTATACCCTTTTTGCATCACGCTGATCACATGATTGGCATCGATACCATCTGCCGGCTGCATAGAAACGGCTTGATGTAATTCAGGATCAAAAGGCTGTCCAACAGGATCAACTTGCTCCAGTCCGAGTTTGCCAATATTGTCGAGTAACATTTTCATCGTCATACTCATGCCATCACGTACAGCCTCTAAAGTAGCTGATTCTGACTTGGCGGCATTCAGGCCAAGCTCAAGGCTGTCACAAATAGGTAAAAGCTCATTCACAAACTTATCTAGAGCATGTTTGTGGGCGTTTTCCAGGTCTCGTGCATGACGACGACGAACGTTTTCCAGATCAGCGCGAGCCAATAACACTTGATTCCAGTTTTCTTCGGCTTGTTGTTGTGCTTCTTCCAGTAACTGTTCAGTCGTTTTTTCAGTTTCTGCTGATGCCTCAGTATCAGCTTGCTCATTTGCTTCTACATCTGGCTTTTCGATTTCTTCGTTGCTCATGATTGAATCATTCCGGTTTGCTAATCACAGACCGTCAATCTGGGGGTGAAAATTTTGATTTCAAGGAAAACTTTGGAATTTATTGATTTTTTGTGATTCTACTTGTATTCAAAGCGTTATCTGATTATTAGAGCTTCAAAGTTTCGGGCTAAGCCCGAGTTCATTTATTCTGCTTGTCCAAATATAAACGCACGCCTCAATGACAACGTATAAAAAAACAAACCATCATCAATACACAGAGATTTATCTTCAGAGTTATCAGTCATTAGTTTCGCCTTGATGGCGAGTCAGGGCAATGCTTGCCCATTTCCCTAACAACCCTAGGGCACCCCACCGTGCTGGCCTGCGGCTCCACTCGTCATAACATTGATTCAGGCGGTCGGCTAAAACTCGCTACGCTCACAAATTTGTCTGGAACAAATTTGGACGCCGGAGGCGCCCAAAGGGGGAGTGGCATGGATGCCACGAATCAAACACTAGCCTCCCTCAGACCTGAATAAATGTCACTCCTCGCCAGCACAAATGGGGAAAGAGAGAATTTTTTCTTCCCGTCTATTGCCGCTAAAAATTGGCTTCATTTTATGGGTTAAGTGGACACGTGTTTGAGCGTAGCGAGTTGGTGTCCACGCCATAAAATGCAGTGAATTTTTAGCGACGAGGCAATATCGGGTGCCCTTTTGTTTGGTTCGTT
>NZ_DIAC01000072.1:32539-34817 GCF_002414625.1 Methylophaga sp. UBA5088
CTATCCGTTGGGTTTCGTTCCTCAACCCAACCTACAACCCTAAAAGTCTTAAAGACTATGATTCTCTCAACCAAACACACTCCCCACCACTACTTTTCTGCACTTTCTCTAGCATTGCTTCATGCGCAGCAAGTTCTTCTTCAGAGGCACGGATAACTCTGAGTTTTCTTGGCGGAACGGCTGTAAGCATTTCTTCTGTCTCATTCTCTGATGACGTTTTGGGTTCCACTTCCTCAGCCGCCAACAGCATGGCAACCTGCCCACCGGTCATGGCCAAATAAACGTCTGCTAAGATCTCAGCATCCAGTAAGGCTCCGTGTAACTCACGGTTTGAGTTATCCACGTCATAACGTTTACATAGGGCGTCGAGATTATTTTTCTGGCCTGGATGTTTGTCTCTAGCCATTTTTAAGGTGTCTAATACACTGCACAAGGTATTGACCCTGCGCTTTTCACCTTTGAGCTTTTTCAGTTCGTGATCAATAAAGCCAACATCGAACGGGGCGTTATGAATGATGAGTTCAGCGCCATCAATGAATTGTAAGAAGTCTTCAGCAACATCTTCAAAACTGGGTTTGTCGGCTAAAAATTCATTGGTAATGCCGTGGACTTCAATTGCACCGGCATCAATTTCACGATGTGGATTGATATATTGGTGAAATGTTTGCCCTGTCAGGCGACGATTCACCATTTCCACACAGCCAATCTCAATAATCCGATGATCTTCAGCAGTGCTGATACCGGTAGTTTCGGTATCCAGAATCACTTGTCGTTTAACAACATTTTCTGTCATGACGTCCTCTTATTTCTTGGCGGCTATGTGTTCTCTGGCGGCAACAGCTAATTGATCCGCACGCTCGTTTTCAATATGTCCCTGATGGCCTCGGACCCATTCCCATTTTACCTGATGAGGGGCTACGGCCTTGTCGAGTCGTTGCCACAGTTCGACATTCTTCACCGGTTTCTTTGCTGCTGTCTTCCAGTTTTTGGCTTTCCAACCCGCTAGCCATTCCGTCATGCCTTTAATGACATATTGTGAATCCGTGGTGATGGTGACCTGACATGGACGCTTTAACGCTTCAAGACCAGCGATGACGGCCATCATTTCCATCTGATTATTGGTGGTGTTTTTTTCAGCACCGGATAGCTCTTTTTCCTGCCCCTTTGCACGTAATATGACGCCCCAGCCACCCGGGCCAGGATTGCCACTGCAGGCACCATCTGTAAATAACTCAACGTGGTCCATCGGTTCCTTCTCTTGTTATCGGTTTGTTCACTAAACCGGCTGACGGAAATAAGTTCGGTTGACGCCAGCGTTGTTTAAGCGGATTGAGCGGGATGGTTCTCTTGCATGCCACCACTATCGTCACACCACCAAAACACGGCCATAGTCGTTTGCCCCATCGTTCCAAAAAACGACATCTGTTTAGCCAACTGGTCCGACTGAAAGGAGGCCTGAACATCACCTTATGATGTTCGACCACCTCAAAATTTAATAATGCTAACCAATCCCGAATTCGGGTTTGAGTAAAAAAATGACCATGCCAAGGCGCATTATCCTGCCAGGAAAATAATCGTCTCAGCCCCCATAAGCTCCAAGGGCTGAAGCTGCATAATATTAATTTCCCATCGGCAGCCAACACGCGCTCTGTTTCTCGTAGCACTTGATGCGGGTCATGTGCATATTCCAATACATGCAAAAGCAGTAAATTATCTATACTGTGTGACTTAAGCGGCAAAGACTCAGCACTGGCATTTAAGTCTCCTGAAGGACCCACAATGCTGGTTTTGATAATACGGTTTGAAGGTGGAAATAAAGAATAATGTCCACCTAATTGCACATAAAAATAACCCACCAGCGGGTGATTAAGTGAAGTCAAAACCGCCTGTTCCTGCTGTATGACCAACTCACCCAGTGGACTATGCCACCATTGATTCAACCGCCGTTGTTTGTTCTCATTCATAGTCTGAGCCCATTAAGGAGAAATCATGCTGAAGGTGCACCGAATTCCCGCATTTGATGACAATTATATCTGGCTAATCCAGGCGCAAGGCACAAATAAAGCAATTGTGGTTGATCCTGGTGATGCAACTCCCGTTCTGAACACATTAAAATCCCACGATCTGGAACTGATTGCCATCTTCATCACACATCACCATGCCGATCATACTGCAGGCATTGCTGAGTTAACAAAAGCCGCGGCTCTTCCGGTTTATGGTCCGCTAAATGAGACCATTAAAGGGGTAACTCACCCGCAATCAGGCAGAGAACCCATCG
>NZ_DIAC01000072.1:34898-35677 GCF_002414625.1 Methylophaga sp. UBA5088
GATGCGGACGATTATTGGGTGGTACCGCAGAACAATTGCATGCCTCACTGAATCTATTGGCAAGCTTACCTCCCACAACAACCATCTATTGCGCTCATGAATACACACTAGCTAACCTACGTTTTGCTAAAACAGTAGAGCCAGAAAATAAACAACTGCAGCAACGCTTTGAACAAACTGTAACAATGCGTCAGAAAAAACAGGCCACTGTACCTTCATTAATGCAGGATGAGCTGGCAACCAACCCGTTTCTTCGTTGTGATGTAGACAGAATAAAAAAGGCGACCGAAAAATTTTCCGGTCACCCTCTTCCAGATAGCCAAGCTGTCTTTAGCTCATTAAGAGCATGGAAAGACGAGTTTTAAGCAGCTTTATCGTCTTGTTCTTTATCAAGGTTATTAAAATGGATGTCCATTTGTGGGTAAGGAATGGAGATACCATTTTCATCGAACGCGAGTTTTATGGTTTCAATTAATTCCGAACGTACTGGCCAGTAATCAGCAGCTGCCACCCATGGACGGACATCAAAATTCACACTGCTATCACCTAATTCTGATACCCGAATAACAGGGGCAGGATCGGCCATCACTTTCTCATGCCCGGTCACGATATCGGTCAGTAATTGTTTGGCTTTGAGCAGATCATCGTCATAACCAATACCAAAGACCATATCGATACGTCGGGTATCTTTGGCTGAATAGTTGGTAATAGTATCGTCATAAATTAGACCATTCGGCACGATAACTTCACGGTTATCACCTGTTTTCATAATGGTGTTG
>NZ_DIAC01000072.1:35805-40230 GCF_002414625.1 Methylophaga sp. UBA5088
CTGTTTTCATAATGGTGTTAAAAATCGTAATTGACTCAATCACACCTGCGGTACCACCCGCTTCAACAAAATCACCAATTTTGAAAGGTCTGAATAAAATCAGCATCACGCCGGCAGCAAAGTTTTGTAATGAATCTTTCAAAGCCAGGCCAACAGCTAAACCTGCCGCACCCAGCACGGCAATCATCGATGTGGTATCCACCCCCAATTGATCGAGCGCTGCTATCAATACAAATAACAATAAAATGGCATTGGCAATGGTACTGAAGAAATTAATCAGAATAGGGTCAAGGTTTGCTCTTACCATTAATTTGCGTGACATTTTGACCAGCCACTTGACCACGATTCGACCGACAAAAACAATGATCGCAGCATAGAGAATATTGATAAGCCAAAACACGACTATGCTTCCCGTTGCAGTTTCCATGTTAGTTCCTCTTTGATATGGATTGAATTACTTCACGAATTAACTTGGGGCCATGGTAAATAAGGCCACTATAAATTTGTACTAGTGATGCACCTGCATCCAACTTGGCTAACGCCTGTTCAGCAGACATGATTCCACCCGCGGCGATGATAGGCAAGTCATCATCCAATGCTTCTCTGAAAAGTTTGACAATCTCTGTTGATTTTTCAAACACAGGCGCGCCACTTAGACCACCTGCTTCTTCCGCATTATCGAGTCCGGCCACAGCATCGCGATCCATCGTTGTATTGGTGGCAATAACGGCATCGATTTTATGTTTATTGAATGCTTCAGCTAGCTGTGAGACTTCATCTAACGTCAAATCCGGCGCAACTTTCACTGCCATCGGCACATATTTTTCATGCTGCTGTGCGAGCTCTGACTGCGCCTTTTTTAACTCAGCTAATAATGTATCCAAGGATTCGCCAAACTGAAGTGTGCGTAAACCCGGAGTATTGGGGGAAGAAATATTGATAGTGACATAATCAGCATGTGGATAGACTTTATTCAGTCCTATCAAATAATCGTCTACGGCCTTTTCAACTGGCGTATCAAAATTTTTGCCAATATTTATGCCGATTAAAGTGTTGGTATCCGCTGCTTGAACTTGCTCAATAAGATGGTCAACGCCCAGATTATTAAAGCCCATGCGATTAATGATGCCTTGAGCTTCTGGAATACGGAATAATCGCGGTTTCGGGTTGCCTGGCTGTGGTCTGGGTGTCACTGTACCGATTTCAACAAATCCAAAACCCAGTGCGGACATGGCTTCAATGTGATCACCATTTTTATCAAGCCCCGCGGCCAGTCCAACTGCATTGGGAAAGGTCAGCCCCATCACTCGCACGGGTTTCATGTGCATTTTTCGTGTCATCAGCCACGACAGTCCGCTCATTTCCAAGCAATCAAGTCCCACTAATCCTAGGTGATGCGCTTTTTCAGCATCCAGACGAAACATCAGATCTCTCATCATGCGATAAACCATTTATACCTCCACTTCGATTTGATAACCGCTGAACTTGCGGAGATTGATGACACCCTTATCCAAAATCAGATACTGGCCTTTAATGCCCTCCAGTCGTCCTTCAACATGTGCTGTTTTGTCAAAATTAAACGAACTGACTTTATTGGGATAGGTGTTCACTGGGTATTCAATTGTCTGCACATTCTCGGCCGTTAAAACCTGAATGGCAGATTCACCAAACTGCTGTTGTAACTCAGATACCTCACTTTCACACAGGGCTAAGAGTCGGTCTCTTTCAGCGGCCAGATCAAGTGGTTCAGCCTCACCTTTCAACATTTTCCGCCAATCTGTCCGGTCAGAGACATGCTGTTTAAACATCACCTCAACCAGGCCCGATTGATAGCGACTTTTCACCCGAAAAATCGGCACAGCTTGAGTCGCACCCTGATCAATCCAACGCGTCGGAATTTGATTAATGCGGGTGATGCCCACTTTTAGCCCCGAACTATTGGCGAGATAAACAATATGATCCTGCATACATACCGCTTCACCCCACTCAGGCTCGCGGCACGTGCCTTGTTCATAATGGCAAAGCTCTGGCTTCATAAAACACAGATCACACTGTGCTAGCTTCTGTGAACAGGGGAAACAAAAACCACCACTGAAGCTTTTTTTCGTTAAACGATTACAAGCCTGACAGTGAATCTCCCCTTGATAATGTAATGAAATCGGCTGTCCAATGGTCTGGTTCAAAGGCAACAATTGCTCATCAAGCCTCATAGCGTAGTTAGCTTGCGTATCATCAGCCAGACTGACCTGCATTTTGGACAATTGTCCACTAAGCTTTGTCACTGAGTTTCCCTTTAATCTGAAGTTTTTTTCTAGGCATCTTATCGCAGATAGGCACCCGCCAACAGGGTCGCTATATCTTAATCTTTGTTCTCTGGTTTTGAGTCAGCATCAGAAACCAGGCGAATCGGAAACGGTTCGGTCACGGAGCCGGTATATAAGGAACGGTGTGGGAAAGGAATTTCTATTGACTCAGCATCAAACGCTTCTTTAATTTCTTCATGGATACTGTTTTTTAGCTCGATAAAACTTTCTCGTTTCACCCATACCGAAAACTGCATATTCAGCGAAGAATCACCAAAGCCAAGAAACACAAACTTCGGTTTCGGCTCATCAAGACATAAGGGGTTTGCCTCTGCCACTTTTTCCAGCACTTTTCTGACAGCTTTAATATCCTCTTTTAGAGCCACGGCGATGCTTAAATCAATCCGTCTGATAGGAAAACGCGTCAGTGTCGTGACTTCAGATTTAATCAGTGTTTCATTAGGTATTCGCACAAACAAATTATCAAATGTGCGAAGTTTTACTGACAACAGATCTATGGACAGCACTTCTCCTGTAGTCTCTCCCACCTTGATGAGATCACCAACAGAAAAAGGTCGTTCAGCGACTAAAAATAATCCGCTGATGATATTCGATGCTGATGTTTGTGAAGCAAACCCTATGGCGACTGACAATACACCAGCAGCGCCAATCAGTACCCCCAAATTAAAGCCGATGGCATTCAGCCCCATGACAACAAATACCAACAGAATCAAATATGAGGCCACGCGAGCCATTAAAAGCTGTTGGTGCGTATCAAAACGATTTTTACTCCACTGACGTACAGCCCGGCTGGCCATCTTTGCCAAAATAAGACCGACGATAAAATAAATCAGGGCTTCAAATACAGACATAAACCATGCTGCATCGATATTGTTAATCCATTCTGTCATTCTTACTCGCCTGAGTTCTTAACCAAATAAAGCTGAAATAGCTTTGGTAATTTTACTGCGTCCAATGTCCTCTCTGGCTGCACATACCAGCTCCAGCGCACTCAATGGTAATCCACCACTGATGACGTCATCCAAGCTCAATATGGCATCATCCAGATTTCGTCTAACCAGTGTAATCCGTTGTGTCCAGAACTGTCCCTGCTTATCCACATATAGACTCAAGTTGGGAGCAGGCACACTAATTTTATCGAGTGTTAACATTTGATCCGACTGATTTTGAATGCGTACTTCTATTGCCGCTCTCGCCTTATTATTGGCAATGGGCTTCACATCTAATTGCTCACTGACCTGTGAGGCATAACTTAAAACGCCTTCACGCGTATTCGGGCCAAACCATGAATCACATACCTTCACTGTCGAAATATCTAATAAAGTCTGCTCAGAAGAAGTAGAAGCAATCTTCAACCAGAGCGGAAGACACACAAACAAAGTGACCTCTTGGAACGGCAATAAACTCACAGATACATCAGGCCGACAAACAACAGGGCGATCCGCTAAGGCTGGTTTAATCGCGACCCTTTCGGGGAGTTCTGCAAACACAAAACGATGTTCATGTTTGGGTGGTGATTCAAATGTACTGGTTTCATTTTTTAGCGACGGTTCAATTTGCTCAGTCGTATGCTGCCACTCGTAGCCCAACCACCATTGATGTGGAGCAGAATGCATTTCCAGACACACATCCGCACACCGCATAACCCATTGAGTTTGCTGGGGAAAACCGAAATCACCCCACCACCTATTTTGTCGTCCAACCATGGTAAATAACAACTTATATAAATTATTCGGAGACAGGTCGAAAATCCTTCCTTATAATAGCGCAGATGTTTACTCGAAATATGATAAAAATAGCGCTCGTTTCGGTGATTACCCTACTTGTCGCTTCATGTAGTAGTACACCGGAAAAAGGCGCGGAAGCGTCAACGACTCCGTCAGTTACTTATTCTAAGGCAAAACAAAAACTGAAACATACGCCTTGGGAACAAGCCTACAACGAATCCTTAGACGACACTGAAAACCCACTCTCCTCAGAAAATCCCCCCATCACCCTCCCCCCTCAAGCACCCACTGACGTCTGGGATCGCATTCGCGATGGCTTCGTGATTTCTGATTACAAAACCTTAGAACCAGATACCGAGCGTCAACTTCGCTGG
>NZ_DIAC01000072.1:40339-45029 GCF_002414625.1 Methylophaga sp. UBA5088
ACCGAGCGTCAACTTCGCTGGTTCATTGATCATCAGGACTATGTCGGCCGAGTGGTAGAACGAGCCAGACCTTATCTCTATCACATTGTTGAAGAAGTCAACAAACGCAACATGCCTATGGAGGTTGCGTTGTTACCTGTCGTGGAAAGCGGTTTTAAGCCGATGGCTTACTCACCTAGTCATGCATCCGGTTTATGGCAGTTTATCCCCGGTACCGGACAGGTTTACGGCTTGGAACAAAATTGGTGGTATGACGGCAGACGTGATGTTGTTAAGTCAACACAGGCCGCCCTCAATTATCTTGAAAAACTGCATAATGATTTCGGTGACTGGCAGCTTGCTCTCGCAGCCTATAACTGCGGTGAAGGTACCGTTGGCCGCGCTATTAAGAAGAATCAGGAACAAGGTAAGCCGACTGATTTCTGGTCACTGGATCTACCAAGAGAAACCTCGGCCTATGTACCTCGCTTAATGGCCGTCAGCCATATGGTGAAATATCCTGAACGCTATGAGCTAGAACTTAGCCCAATCGATAACAAGCCTTTCTTTGGGCAAGTTAATGTTGGCTCACAAATCGATCTAGCCATGGCAGCCAAGCTGGCTGGTATCACTGAAAAACAAATGCATCAACTCAATCCAGCATTTAATCGCTGGGCAACCGCCCCACATGGCGATCATAAGCTAGTACTGCCGCTGGAAAAAATCCCCACATTTAAGGCAGCTCTGGCTAAAACACCAGCATCACAGCGTGTGCAATGGGCTCGCCATGAAATCAAACGCGGTGAATCACTCAGTGTCATCGCCAGCAACTATGACACAACTGTTGAAGTGATTAAACAAGCCAATAAGTTGGGTAGCACACAAATTAGGGCAGGCAAAAACTTACTTATCCCAGTGGCATCGCATGATGTCAGCCAGCTAGCGCTGAAAAAAGCACAACGGAATCTGTCAGCAGCAAAAACCAAAAAAACGACTTACATTGTTAAAGCCGGTGACACTTGGTGGGATATCGCACGGAAAAACAATACCGATGTTCAATCTCTGACTAAACAGAATAAAAAGTCCGCCAGAGATATTTTGCATGCAGGTCAAAAACTCGTTATCACTACAACTGCTGAAGATATTAGAAAGTCAGTTAACTATACCATCAAAAATGGCGACTCTCTCTGGGCAATATCACGCAAGTTCAATGTCAGTGTGGCTGATGTGAAAGAGTGGAATGGTTTAAGTGATCGTTCAACATTACAGCCTGGCCAGAATTTGAAACTGTATATAGACGAAACCTGATTCACAGTGCTGCACGTTGCTCTCTACGAGCCCGAGATTCCACCCAACACGGGCAATATTATTCGTTTATGCGCCAACGCTGGTGCCAGTCTTCATTTGATAGAACCTCTTGGTTTTGTGATTGATGATAAACGTTTACGACGTGCCGGTCTGGATTATCATGAATTTGCCCACGTCACTGTGCATAAGAACTTTGATGAATTCTTAGTCTGGAGCGATAGCAGACGAATTTTTGCCTGCACCACAAAAGCGACACAACATCATCATCAGGTCAGCTACATCGATGAAGACATTTTATTATTTGGTCCTGAGTCGCGCGGCTTACCTGATAATGTTTTGAATCAAGTGCAAGACAGTCAGAAAATACGCATTCCAATGCTTCCTGATAGCCGAAGTTTAAACCTGTCTAATGCGACGGCCATCATCTTATATCAGGCATGGGAACAGCTAGACTTTGCAGGAGCAAAACGGTTCTGAGTATTGGTCAAGAATGTGTTCAAAACCTGAGCCAGTTCAATGTCCTATTTTCGCATCTACTCTATGATTCATCCTCTCACGAATAGGTGAGTATCATGCTTGTTTAGTGCTAATGGCGCTACGCTTGTTTGGCCCAGTTGGGTTATTATTCGCCATTCAATAAAACTTCAGTTATGTGTTATGCGCTATGGAAGGTAAATAACCATGATGTATCAGATCGTTTTTTTTTATGTACTTCACCTAACCTCACCACGGATTTAGATTGCTACCAATGACAGGCTATCAATTTTTTTGTGCATGCATTCTTAGTTTGCTACTGAGCTTCTCAGTCTCGATTCATGCCCAAGTTGCTCAAACGGAAGATGACCTGGCGTTAGAAAAAGTGAGCTTGCAACTGAAGTGGAAATATCAGTTTCAGTTTGCAGGTTATATTGCTGCCGTAGAAAAAGGTTTTTATAAAGAACAAGGTTTGGATGTGGAGCTACGCCCTCGTCAGACTGAGTTAAACGTCGTTGATGAGGTCGTCAATGACAAAGCCGATTATGGCATCGGTGGTATCGGTATTTTGTCACAATATGCGAATGGTTCTCCAATAAAAGCATTAGCTGCTATCTTTCAGCATGATGCTTTAGTCTTTATGAGCCAAGCCGAGTCCGGCATTGTCAGCCCATATGAAATGGTGGGTAAACGCGTCATGTTTGATGGTACCAGCGGTAACGATGCCATCTTGAGGACCTTATTGAATGATGCCGGCATTCAACTCAAAGATATCAATATTATCCCTCAACAAATGAGTATAGACAGTCTGCTTAATGATGAAGTCGATGTCATTTCAGGCTATATCACCGATCAGCCCTATGCGTTTTTACAGAAAAAGTTTCCCATCAACATCATCAATCCGCGTAACTACGGGTTTGATTTCTATGGTGATATTTTATTTACCAGCGATGATGAGCTGAAAAACTACCCTGGCCGTGCACAACGCATGCTCAAAGCATCACTGAAAGGCTGGCAGTATGCGCTTGAGCACAGTGAGGAAATGATTCATATCATCAAAGAAAAATACGGTGCAGAGCAGAGTCTATCTCGACTACGGTTTGAAGCAAGAGAAACGAAGAAGTTGATCTTAGCTGAGTTAATCCCCCTCGGAAGCATCGAAACACCTCGCCTTAAACGCATTGCTGATATTTATACTCAACTGGGTGTCACGCCCGCACTTTCTGAAAAGGCGCTCAACCACTTCATACACCAACCTAGCACAACGTTATCACTGACAGAAGCGGAACAAGCCTGGTTGCAGGCACATCCGGTGATTAAAGTCGGTGTAGATAAAAACTTCGCTCCTTACGAGTGGGTGAATGATGATGGTGAATATGTCGGTATTGCAGCTGAATATATTAACCTGCTTGAAGAAAGACTCGGCGTTAGATTTGACATCATTTCCAACCATAGCTGGGATGAGTTGATGACTATGGCTCAGCAAAATGAACTTGACATGTTGGCATGCTTAAATGAGACGCCAGAGCGAGAACAATACCTCAACTTTACCGATCCTTATATTCAAAATCCCGTCGTCATCATTAATACCGATATCAACGGTTATGTTGGCGCACTGAAAAACCTGGCAGGTAAAACGGTTGCCATTGAAAAAGGTAATTTCAGTAATACCTTATTGAGTGATGACTACCCAGAAATTACCTTACTGTTTACCGACACGCCCAGACAGGCATTGGAAAAAGTGGCTCGGGGTGAGGCTGATGCTTATATTGGTGATGCCGCCTATGCCAACTATCAAATTAAAAACAATGATCTGATAAACCTTCAATTTGCTGGACAAACACAAGCACGTGCCGTCTACCGGATGGGTGTCGTCGAAAACCAACCTGAGTTATTGAGTATCATCAATAAAGTGCTGGGACAGCTCTCTGAAAAAGAAAAAAAAGAAATTGAATCACAATGGCTGGGCATCAAAGTCACTCCCGGCCCTCAATTAAAAACATTAATACAATTCGGCGTTGGTATCCTGCTGTTATTCTTATTATTTGGCTACTGGATTCATCGTCTGCGACAGTCCCGCCGTGCTCTTCAGGAAAGTGAAAGTCGGTTAAGTGATGTGCTCAATACCTCACCTGTGCCAGAAATCATTATTGATAATCAAGGTAAGGTGACTTATATCAATCAGGCCTTTATTCAGTCATTTGGTTTTACTCAGACTGATATCCCGACATTGGATGATTGGTTATTGAGGACCTTTCCTAAACAAGAAACACGTGAACGTTTTATTCAGCAGGCCAACATTTCCACACACAAGCAATACGTATCTTTCAACTTCGAATCTATCGAAACAGACCTAGTTTGTATGGATGGTCAACGCCGGGCTGTTATTGCTAACGCACGAAAAGTTAGTAGTGATGCCATCCCTGATACATTGATTATTCTCTACGATATTACAGAACGTAAACGTGCTGAAGAAAAACTCAAACTGTCAGGACGGGTATTTACCCAGGCGCATGAAGGTATATTAATCACCGACGCAGATGGATTAATAGTCGACGTTAACCCGGCGTTTTCAGAGATCACAGGCTACAGCCGCGAAGATGTTCTACATCAGAATCCATCAATATTACGTTCAGATAAACATGATGCTTTGTATTTTGAAGAGATGTGGCAAGAGCTTCGTCATCAAGGTCACTGGCAAGGAGAAATCTGGAACAAGCGCAAAGATGGTCAGATCTATGCTGAACTATTAACGATATCAACATTAGTCGATGATTTTGGCGAAACGTTGCATTATCTCGGCATGTTTTCAGACATCACCCAGAGCAAAGAGCAACAACATGCACTGGAAATGATGGCGCATTATGATGTGTTAACTCAACTGCCTAACCGCACCCTATTTGCTGACAGGTTCAAACAGGCAATTGCA
>NZ_DIAC01000072.1:45065-48633 GCF_002414625.1 Methylophaga sp. UBA5088
GATTGGTCGATGCCTTGCATAACGGGAATTGTATTTCCATCTTCGTCTAATTTGTTATCACCGACAGAAACTCCTTCAGGCAATTGCACACAGCAATCGTAATAACAGTTTATTAGCTGTTGTTTTTCTGGATTTGGATGGTTTCAAACCGGTCAATGATACCTATGGTCATGAAGCAGGTGACCAGTTACTGATTGAGGTCTCAGCCCGTATCCAGTCATGTATCAGACAAGACGATACCGCCTCGCGTCTTGGTGGCGATGAGTTCGCCTTATTGTTGAACGATGTAAGCAGCGCTGATCACTGTGAAACGCTCATCAACCGTATAAGAAATGCCATCGAGCTCCCTTACATCATCGATGACAACAGTATCAGCTGTAGCGCCAGTATTGGTGTAACGTTATACCCTCTCGATGATGCCGATGCTGACACCTTATTGCGTCATGCCGATCAGGCCATGTATCAAGCCAAAGTCTCAGGTCGTCAGCGTCATCATATGTTTGATATGCAGCAAGACGAGCAAATTTCCGAAAAGCAGAATCAATTTAAATCAATCGAAGATGCGCTTATATCCGATCAGCTGGTCTTGTTCTATCAGCCAAAAGTGAATATGCGTACAGGTGAAATTATTGGTGCTGAGGCATTGATTCGCTGGCAGCATCCTGAGCAAGGTTTAATCATGCCGGGGGCATTTTTGCCTGCTACGGAAGGTAGCCCATTGGAAATTAATATCGGCAACTGGGTAATTGAACACGCTATCAAGCAACTTGATGACTGGATTCAACGTGGCTGGTCGCTTGAAATGAGTATTAATATTTCATCACGACACTTGCAATGGAATGGCTTTTTTGACCATCTGGATCGTGTGCTTGCCAGGTATCCGAATGTGCCCTCTTATATGATCCAGTTAGAGATTTTGGAAAGCAGTGTTTTGACAGACATCAACAATATCTCCTCAATTATTAAGACCTGTCGTCATACCCTAGGCCTCAAAATTTCCTTGGATGATTTTGGTACTGGTTATTCCTCTTTAACACATCTACGTCATCTGCCTGTCGACACCGTTAAAATCGATCAGAGTTTTGTCCGTGATCTCATTGATGACCCCAATGACTACACCATCATTGATGGTGTTATCGGCCTCACAGATGCCTTCCATCACCAAGTCATTGCTGAAGGAGTAGAGACAACGGAGCATGGCTTGATGTTACTAGCCATGGGCTGTGATTTGGCTCAAGGATATGGCATTGCCTATCCCATGTCAGCGGATGACTGTAATCAATGGATTAGCACTTATCAGCCGAATGTACGCTGGATAGATTTGGCCGAGAGAAAACTTGACGCTGAACAAACACTACTTGAGTTGATGGATTTGCAAATAAATTATTGGCTTAATCGGGTTGTCAGCAACCTGCAATCGACCTCAGACAAAATTGAGTACTGGCCTTTAATGAACCATAAAAAGTGTCACTTTGGTCTATGGCTGGAACAAGCTAAGAAACAGAACCTGTTTGATAAAGTCTGGATAGAATCAATGAAACTGGCTTATACCGAGCTATATCACAATGCAAACAGCCTCAAATACCAGTTTCAGGAAAACCAGCATCGCGCCAACGATACTGGTATTACTGAATTAAAATCTCATTTTGGAATCATTCAATCACTCTTGAATGCAAAAAAACAAAGTCATTAATCACCGATAAAACGACCAAGACTTCTTGGGCCGTCAGGCATCGGCAAATGTTGGACGACTTGCTGTTGTTTAATATCAATCACCGATAAGGTATTGCTGAACCAATTCGTTACATAGGCATACTGGCTGTCATCTGAAAAAGCGACTGTTTCCGGCATTTCGCCTACTTTGATTTTTGTGACCATTTCTAATGTTTCAGTATCAAACACCCAAACATCATTCGTGCCTTGGTTAGCCACAAATAACCACTGGTTATCCGGTGTGACCGCAACACCATATGGCGCAGTGCCTGCTTTCAGCGTTTTCACCACCTCATAGCTCTCACCATCAATGACTGTAATGGTATTATCCTGGATGGCTGTGACAAAGATATGTTTGCTATCAGGACTCACAGCGACGGCATAAGGCGCTTTTCCAGTCTTAACCTCAGC
The DNA here is from genome assembly GCF_002414625.1 of Methylophaga sp. UBA5088. Lineage (NCBI taxonomy): Bacteria > Pseudomonadati > Pseudomonadota > Gammaproteobacteria > Thiotrichales > Piscirickettsiaceae > Methylophaga > Methylophaga sp. UBA5088. The sequence continues at coordinate 47,190 of NZ_DIAC01000072.1, forward strand.
ATATTGGCGCGGCGTATCAGCATCAAGCACCGTTAAAGTATCACTATTGCGGTTAGCTACAAAGATACGACGAGTTGCATTATCTAGTGCTAAACCAGCAGGATTCTTACCCACTGACAAGAGATCAACCACTAGCTTCGTTTCAGGATTAATGACCACAACAGCATTACGATGCCAGTCAGAAACAAATACCTGATGCTTCTCAGAAGGGTCGACCGCAATGGCAAAAGGTTGCCCGCCCGTATTAATTTCAGCTAATTTCTTGTTATCTCTGGTATCTATCATCGTCACCACCCCTTGCTCAGGGTGCGTGACAAATAATTCATGCCGCTTGTTATCCAATGAAACACCTACAGGTCCGGTAGTGACCTCTACGGTGGCTGTTATTTTTTGTGTATCAATATCTAAAACGGTAATTTTATTGGCAGCCTGACTGCTGATATAAGCATGTTGAGCTGCTAGTGGCATGGCCACTAGCAATAAACTCAATGAGAGACCTAAACGCAGCCTCACTTATTTCTTTCCTTCAAGAGATTCTTTTAAGCTGCCCATACCGGTTTTAGCAAAGGCTTCCATGGCTTTAACTGCCGATTCATCATTGTACTGTTCAGGTGGGAAGTTACCTGTGTCAGCACGATAGAAACGCCCCTTCCAACTCATTTCAGTACCTTTATCTGCTTCCGTGAGTTCAATGCTGACGGTATAAAAGCTGACTGGAAATGCTTCGATATTCTCCTCCAGCAAGCGATAACTCATATAATGTTTAGCATCATCTTTTTCATCTAGGCTATCAGTAATTTCACCTTTGCCTTTTATCTTAAGTACTCGTGTTCCTTCTTCAGGTGATGTGACTGACTCAACCATGGGGTGCCAATCTGCTATGGCGTTAAAGTCTGACACTTTCTTCCAAACTGTCTCAACCGGTGCATCGATCACCATTTTTTCATCAATTTTCTGCGGTGTTGGCCCATGAGCGAAAGCAAGACTAGTGACGAATAATTGACTTGCCATGAAGGCGGTTGCCCATAATTTCATTAAAAATTCCTCTTTAAAATTGAAGTGCTGACTTGTAATGTAGAAGGTTATTTCGGATCGCGGTTGGTATGACCAAGTGTCTCAACATGACCGTTTACAATGCCGAATTGGGTATAACGATAAATTTTGTCTGAGTGAGCCTGCTGCACGAGATCGTGATAAATCCAAAACTCGATCTTGCCGCTGGAGTTTTCTCTTTTAGAAATAGAATCAGGTTCACCTAACTCCGCTTTGATAAATTCTGGGGTTTTACCTGTGAAGTGTTTGAGGAAGGCCATTTCCTCGTAAGGTTTTTGCATAGTAGCATCAGCAGCATGGCTGATACCTGGAATAAAAAGTAGTAAAGACAGGAGTAATGGCAAGAGTTTCATGTTCTTCCTCAAAGTGAATAGAAAACTCGACCATCCTA
>NZ_DIAC01000072.1:48756-49750 GCF_002414625.1 Methylophaga sp. UBA5088
CGTTAGAGACATGTCCTCGTATTTCAGCAGGACCTTTTCATCTATGTCTGCGTGATTTGCTCCCCATCGTATATCTGCCTATGGGTTAATCTATTTCAGTCCTTCATAATTTTGCTTTTAATTGTTAATGAACTCGAAATATGGATGGCCTGCAGCGACAGCTCGACCGCACCAGTGACAATGAGCAACCCAAACGTATCAGACATGACATTGTCTGGGTTACAGCACTCTCTTTGGCTACTTACCTTCTGGCCTTATATTTCGATTTAGCTGAGCGCTATATCAACTGGACAGCATTAGGCGAGTTATATCAACTTGATGAGATAATTTTTGTGTTGTTGGTTTTCTGTGCCGGGCTCATATGGTTCAGTAAACGGCGAATATCTGAATTATCACAAGCATTGAGACATAACTTGGCCATGCAGGCTGAGCTTACGCATAACAATAAAAAAATCCGACAGCTGCTTAACGAAAAACAGTCACTGGTACAACGAATCACGTTGGTTAGAGAGTCTGAACGTGATCACTTAGCCTCTGAACTTCATGACATCTTTGGTCAACATCTTGCTGCAATGGATGCCAACCTGACTGTCGCTCTAAACCAGACAAACAACTCAAATCTCACATCCATTCTCGAGTCCGTGATGGACAGCACCACGGTATTACGCTCGATTACACGCAATAAGCTACGTCATCTCAAGCCACCCAGCCTAGATAGTATTGGTCTTAAAGGTGCTATTCGTGAACTGTTATCAGAATGGAGACAATCCTTTTCTGGCACTGACAACATCTCTTTGAATGTACATGATGATGAGATCCCTAAACCTATTGCGTTGACCTTATATCGAGCTCTGCAGGAAGGGTTGAGTAATATTAGTCGACATGCCAATGCAGAAAATGTGTTTATTTACTTACACCAGTTTCGTGAACCTGAGCATATGTGTATTCAACTTAGACTGGAAGATGACGGGCAAGGTATGGATACAAACATAGA
>NZ_DIAC01000072.1:49867-54742 GCF_002414625.1 Methylophaga sp. UBA5088
TGGATACAAACATAGAGAACCAATCCGGACTTGGGCTTGTAAGTATTCGAGAACGTTGCGAAGCATTAAGTGGCGAGTTTTATATATCAACACGTCAACCACAGGGAACAACGTTAACTATTACGCTTCCTTATGACCCCATTGTTTGAGTAATTATTATGTCTAAAACTACTATCTTACTAATTGATGACCATGCCATTTTGCGTGATGGTTACCAACATTTATTAAATTCATCAGGATTTCATGTGATTGATCAGGCCAGCAACTCTGAAGAGGGCTATCGTCTTTATGTGACACATAAGCCTGATGTCTGCATTATCGATATCAGTATGCCTGGCGCCGGTGGCCTCGAATGTATCAGGCGTATTATCGCACGTGACCCACAAGCTAAAATTCTTGTCTGCACAATGCATGATGACTCAACACTGGCTATGCGGGCAATGGATATGGGCGCTCGAGGCTATATCACGAAGTCCTGTCCTTCTTCTGTGTTAATTGAGGCAGTAAAAACCATTGCAAACCGTGGTCATTATCTCAGTACCGAGATTGCTCGCTCCATCGCCATGGAAAAGTTGATTCATGCTGATCAAAAAGTGCACTCCTTATCGCACCAGGAATTTGCTGTATTTCGTATGGTCGCTGAGGGAAAAAGTATCAATGAAATGGCAGATAACCTGGCCTTAGCACCCAAAACCGTATCCAACTACAAAACAAATATGATGCGAAAACTAGGCACCAATAATTTAGCTGAGATTATTTTTCTGGCTCAAAAAACGGGGCTGATCACTACACCGCCTAATTAAAATTTGGCTAGTGAAAAAGTTCATGAACTTTCTTCACATCACTCCCTGAGAAAGCAACAAAATATTTATAAACCATTGTTAAATATATTTATTCATAAATAGCATCAAAGCCTCACCGCCGAATTAAGGATAACTTCCCTGACCCTTTTAGGTGTCGCTCTCTATCCCCTATCACAGCAAAGATAAGAAGATGAGCTTTGTGCTCAGCCGTGCTTTTTTACAGCTGATACACAAAGTCAGCATTGACTGACTCTCAAAACAAATAGGAGGATATATGAGAGAAATGCATCATAGCCGGTGGTCAAAAATCGGTACTGCGCTTGCTGTCTCATCCGCACTCGGATTGATGTCAGGCATGTCAGTTGCAAATGATAAGTTAGTAGAACTGTCAAAAAGCAATGAAAACTGGGTAATGCAAGGGAAAGACTTCTCAGGCACCCACTACAGTACTGCCAAACAAATTAATAAAGATAACGTTAAAAAACTACGTCCATCATGGTCATTCTCAACAGGTGTACTCAACGGTCACGAAGGTGCGCCACTTGTTGTAGATGGCACAATGTTTATTCATACACCATTCCCAAATAACACCTTTGCCATCGATCTGGATGAGCCAGGCGTAATCAAATGGGAACACAAACCAAAACAAGATCCTGCAGCTCGTGCTGTGGCATGTTGTGACGTTGTAAACCGTGGTTTAGCTTACTGGCCAGGTGACGACAAAGCACCAGCCATGATCGTTAAGAGCTTACTGGATGGTCACGTTGTCGCGTTAAATGCTGAAACAGGTGAAGAATACTGGAAAGTAGAAAACGGTGACATCAGCGTAGGCCAAACAGAAACTGCAGCACCATTCGTTGCTAAAGACCTGGTTATCCAAGGTTCTTCTGGTGCGGAATTAGGTGTTCGTGGTTATGTCACTGCTTACGATATTCATACTGGTGAAATGGTATGGCGTTGGTATGCGACTGGTCCTGACGCAGATGTGGGGCTGGATAAAGACTTCAACAAACATAACCCTCATTATGGTCAAAAAGGTCTAGGTACATCTACCTGGGAAGATAACGCATGGAAAATCGGTGGTGGTACTAACTGGGGTTGGTACGCTTATGATCCAGATTTAGACATGTTCTATTATGGTTCAGGTAACCCTGCTCCATGGAACGAAACTATGCGTCCAGGTGATAACAAATGGACCATGACTATTTGGGGTCGTGATCTGGAAACGGGTTTAGCTAAATTCGGTTACCAAAAAACACCTCATGATGAGTGGGATTACGCCGGCGTTAACGTCATGATGCTCTCTGAGCAAAAAGACAAAAACGGCAAAATGCGTAAACTGCTGACTCACCCTGATCGTAACGGTATCGTTTACACACTGGATCGTGAAACGGGTGACTTAGTCTCTGCCAACAAAATGGATGACACGGCCAACTGGGTGAAAAAAGTTGACCTAGAAACAGGTCTACCAATTCGTGACCCTGAATATGGCACACGCATGGGACACCGTTCACGCGATGTATGTCCTTCAGCGATGGGCTTCCATAACCAAGGTTTCGATTCTTATGATCCTAAACGTGAACTGTTCTACTTAGGTATTAACCACCTATGTATGGATTGGGAACCATTCATGCTTCCATACCGTGCAGGTCAGTTCTTCGTTGGTGCCAACGTATGGACATACCCTGGTCCTAAAGGTGATCGTCAAAACGGTATCGGTTCAGGCCAAGTTAAAGCCTACAACGCGATTACTGGTGACTTCGCTTGGGAAAAAATGGAGAAATTCTCTGTTTGGGGCGGCACAATGGCGACCGAGGGTGGACTGGTATTCTACGGAACACTGGATGGCTTTATCAAAGCGCGTGATGCTGACAACGGTAAGTTGTTGTGGAAATTTAAACTTCCATCAGGCGCAATTGGTCACCCAATGACATACACCCATGAAGGTACACAATACGTTGCTATCAACTATGGTGTAGGTGGTTGGCCTGCAGTTGGTCTTGTGTTTGACCTGAATGACCCATCAGCTGGTTTAGGTGCAGTAGGTGCCTTTAAAGAACTGGCGAAAAACACTCAAATGGGTGGTGGTGTCATGGTCTTCGCACTTGATGGTAAGAGCCCATATGACGATGTGAGCTTAGGTGAATACGGCATGTAAGCAAAGGCTTACTCGTCAAATAACTTAAGACTTATTTCGTTAGAAACCTGGCCAGCAACCAGTTGGTTGCTGGCCTCCATCAAAGAGACCAACATGATGAAACGAAGCGTGAAAAAAGCCAAATCAGGTCGTATGTTACCTTCATTTTTGGCACTCATATTAGGCAGTGGCTTAGCCTTTAATGCACAAGCCAATACCAGCACCCTTAAAGTGTGTGCGGCCAGTGATGAATTGCCCTACTCAAATAAGCAGCAGGAAGGCTTTGAGAATGAACTGGCAAAAATTCTAGCGGATACCATGGACCGGGAACTAGAGTTCGTCTGGTCCGATAGAGCAGCTATTTTTCTTGTGACAGAAAAGCTGCTTAAAAATCAATGTGATGTTGTCATGGGCGTAGACAAAGGTGATCCTCGTGTCGCGACCAGTGACCCATACTATAAGTCTGGCTATGCCTTTATTTATCCAGCAGACAAAGGTTTGGATATTGAAAACTGGCAAAGCCCAGCATTAAAAGACATGTCTAAATTTGCCATCGTTCCAGGCAGCCCTTCCGAAGTGATGCTGCGTGAAATTGATAAGTATGAAGGCAACTTTAACTACACCATGTCCTTAATCGGTTTTAAGTCACGCCGTAACCAGTATGTACGTTATGCACCCGATTTACTGATATCAGAAGTGGTGTCAGGTAAAGCCGATATTGCTCACATCTGGGCACCAGAAGCCGCCCGTTATGTGAAATCAGCCTCGGTTCCACTCAAAATGGTGGTATCTGAAGAAATTGCACCGACCCACGACGGAGAAGGTGTAAGACAACAGTTTGAACAAGCTATCGCCGTACGCAGTGACGATAAAGAACTGTTGAAAGAAATCAATACAGCCCTGCATAAAGCTGATCCTAAGATCAAAGCCGTATTGAAAGATGAAGGCATCCCACTCTTATAACTCTAATAAAAATACTTTTTGTTACTACAGGAAAATTTTTAAATCATGACTAACAAAACATTTTTGCCAAAGAAGATTCGAGGAATCGCTTTACTTACTGTCTCGGTACTCTCCGTGGCAATGATTCCTGTCGCTCAATCTCAATTGGTTTTCAGAAATACAGTCACAGGTGATGTCCTGGACTTATCTTTTGGCAAGAAAGGTGAAAAGACAGAAGCTGTTGAGCATTTTCTTAATACAGGTGAAAACCTCTACAACACAGATGAAGAAGCCATCAAGTCTGGTGAAAGCTTATTTATGACGGCATGTTCAGGCTGTCATGGACATCATGCTGAAGGCAAATTAGGTCCAGCATTAGGTGATGATTATTACACCTACCCTAAAAATGCTCATGATAAAGGCTTGTTTGAAACCATTTATGGCGGTGCCCGCAGCATGATGGGGCCGCAATATAACAACCTCACTAAAGATGAAATCTTACACATCATGGCCTGGGTAAGAAGTGTTTACTGGGGTTCTGCAGATAAAGCTGAGTGGTTAACTGAAGAGCAGAAAGCTAACTTTGAACCAGCAGAAGTGCCAGAAGACTTCAAAGAAGCTATGGATAACTTTAATAAAACTCATCATTAATTAATGGGTGGCATGTTGTCATAGTGGCAGCATGCCAATTCATTATGTCGTCGCAAAAATAAGGAGAGAAATATGAAACTAAAAACAATCGCTGTGACTTGTTCAGCCCTGATGATGTTATCAGGCGCCAGTGCAGTTATGGCTTATGATGGTACTAAATGTAAAGCACCTGGCGATTGCTGGGAAGCTAAGCCTGGATTCCCAGATAAAATCAAAGGTTCTAAGTACGATCCTAAACACAGTGAAAAAGAACTGAACAAACAAGATGCTGCGTTAAAAGCAATGGAAAAACGCAATGCTGAACGTGTTGAACAGTTCAAAAAAACAGGTAAATGGGTTTAT
>NZ_DIAC01000072.1:54872-60500 GCF_002414625.1 Methylophaga sp. UBA5088
CGTTACTGAAGCAGACCGGCCTTATTCTCGGGCCGGTCTTTTCTTTTTCTTCCATGTGAAACCACTATGAACCAGCTATCAAATACATCAACGATAGCGATGTCAGATTGGCATGCGCTTATTCGTCAGATGGAAACCAGCATCAATAACACGATTCTCGGTCAGGAACACATTGTCAGATTAATGACCATTGCCACCCTGTCCAGAGGGCATATCCTGCTTGAAGGTGATGTCGGTGTCGGTAAAACGACCTTATTGAAAACGGTAGCCGAATGTCTGGGTGGTAACTTTGAACGGATTGAAGGCACCATCGATCTGATGCCGCACGATCTCGTTTACTACACCTATATTGCCGAAAATGGTAAACCAGGCGTGAGTTCAGGACCGGTTCTGAAACATGGCGATGAACTCTCTATCTTCTTTTTCAATGAGATTAACCGAGCACGGCCACAAGTCCACTCTTTATTATTAAGAGTCATGGCTGAACGCAGCGTGCATGCATTTAACCAAACACACTATTTCCCTCATTTGCAGGTGTTTGCTGACCGTAATCGTATTGAAAAAGATGAAACCTTTGAGCTGCCTGCAGCGGCACGTGACCGTTTTATGATGGAACTGCATGTCGAGCAGCCAAAGTCAGAAACACAACTGAAAGATCTGATGTTCAATCCTCGTTTTCATGATGCTGACAAACTGGTTGATTCTGCTGATAAAGCAGTCGTACCGTTTCAGCAACTTAATGATATTGCGGTTGCCATTCAAGAGCATGTTCACACCAGTGAAAAAGTGCAGGACTATGGCTATCATCTCTGCCGCGCTCTACGTGAACCGGCTGAGTATGGCATTCAAATCACCGATGTGGATACCAACAATATGATCCGTGGTGGTATGGGACCACGCGGTATTAGTTATCTGGCTCGTGGAGCCAAAGTTAATGCCTGGCTGAATGGGCGTGATGCGCTTGTGCCAGAAGATTTCCATATGATCATCCGGCAGATAGCCAAACATCGATTATTCTTGAATCCTGTCTATGACTATAACCGTGATGATATTGTTGAATCACTTATCACGGCTGCGTTGAATACCATTCAATCGCCATGAATCAAACCTTTGATTACAAAACCACTGGCTTGATCAGTGGCTTGATGCTGGGCTCTCATAAAAGCCGGCAGCGTGGTACAGGATCGGATTTCTATAAGAAATCATTATTTTTAGATGAACCAGATACGTCACGTTTGGATTTAAATGCCAGCCTGACTGATCCGTTTGAGTCCCTGCATGTCAAAAGTTACCGACAACGCAGCAAAATCGATGTGATATTACTTATCGATGGCTCATCCTCGATGCTTTATGGCGAGAAAGCGACCTTAATGCATCACGTGTATGAGAGCACCAAAGCCTCTGTCGAGGCCGCTAATGACCGTTTTTCATGTTATCTGCTCAAAGAAAAACTTATTAAGCTGGATGATGCGGATGCTCTGACCACAGAATTAACTAACCTCCAGCCCGAGTCTAATCAGGCTGAAGCCACTCAACAAGTTTTTCCGATCTTGCCTGGCAAGCCGGCACTGGTATTTTTAGTCTCTGATTTTCACTGGCCGGAAACACAATTGCAGTCATTGCTGACTGTATTGTCAGCCCATTTGGTGGTGCCTATGGTGTTATGGCAATCCAAAGAATTTCTCGACTTTCCATTATGGCGATTTGTCGAGTTGACTGATCTTGAAACAGGAGCCAGTTCTCTGGTGTTTATCACCCGCGATCAAAAACAAAAAATTCAGCAGCAATATGACGATCGTAAAACCTATCTCACGCAACAGTTTCGTCGATTTAATCAACATCCCTTTTGGTTGATTGATCACTATGATGCCAGACAAATGAGTCGATACTTTTCGATGCAGTAGGAACCATTATGAAGCTTTTTAACACCATTTCACTGCTTTTAGGCTTATTTCTGCTTTCTGCTATCTGCTCTGCAAAGCCTCATATTCCAGGCCAACTTATCAAAATGGATCAAGGACGAAGTTATGGCTTGGTGGTTGGCGATATCATTGAACATCAATATCTGATCGCTATCGATACAGCGTATTCTCTGTCACCCTCATCTCTTCCCGTTGAGGGTGAATTAACCTACTGGCTTGATTTGAATAGCGTCGATATGACCTCCGATCAACGGGGAACAAAAAAGCTCTATCATCTTACCCTTCGCTATCAAACTTTTTACGCACCACTCGATGTCCGCAAATTACTTATTCCTGAACAACAGTTAGTATTCACTGACAACTCAAATCAACGGTTTGAAATATCACTACCCGAATGGTATTTCACTATGTCACCGATAAAAGAAGTTGTTTCAAGTGGTGTGGGTAATGATGATGGTAGTGATGGTTTTATGAAGCCCGATATCGCCCCCAGAACGCATTCACTTTCACGCTATCAATCGCCCATCATCATTTATGCCAGTTTATCTGTGATAGCTTTGCTTATCTGGGCAGCGCTCGCAGGGTTATTACCCAAGTTGAGTACTTCACCTTTTCACAAGGCTAAGCGTCAAATCAAACGCATCAAACGCCAAAAAAATATAACGTCTGAACAAGTGCAACAGGGTATGCAAGCGATGCATGATGCGTTGAATGCGCGGGCCAAGCAGACCTTGTTTGCCTCACAAATTGATGACTTTATTCATCGACACCCACAATTTAATGAAAGTCGCGGACAAATTGAAGATTTCTTTCAGCAATCCAGAAGCGTTTTTTTCTTTGATAAAGAAGCTAAACCCACTATCTTGATGGATTGTATCCGTCTATGCGACAGACTCGCGGCCGCTGATAAAGTCGTGCAGAGTAACTCATGAATCTTGCTTTTCATCTGCCCTGGCTGCTGGTTTTATTACCACTCAGCTTATTACCTTTTTTTAACAGTTTGTTTGACCGTCATGCGACGCCCAGCAGACAGCTGATCAAGCTGAATCCACTCACTATCTGGCTAAATCGCTTAATAAAGCTCTCTGCCGCTTTTGCTATAGCGTCAGTCATTATTGGACTTGCGGGTTTACACAGCCTAGAGCAAACGGTGACACGAACAGGAAAAGGTGCACATATTGTGTTTGTGCTGGATCGAAGTGCGAGCATGAATGAGACCTTTGGCGGTCAGACACCTGATGAAAATGAGCAGTCAAAAGCTCAGGCTGCCAGACGTTTATTATCGGAATTCGTTAATCGTCGTCCACATGATTTGTTTGGGGTAGCCGGTTTTAGTACACAGCCTTTTTATATCAGCCCATTAACTGAACATAAAAGCGCGATTCAGGCTGCAATCAATAGCCTGGAAACACCTGGATTAGCGTTTACCAACGTCGCTAAGGGTCTAGGAATGGGTCTAAGCTACTTTAAAGATCAACCCCATACTGGCTCTCGCGTGATTGTCTTAGTCTCTGATGGGGCGGCAACATTAGATCATCGAGCCCAGAAAACCCTAAGGGAATGGTTTGAACGTTATCGAGTCAGCTTGTATTGGTTCTTTTTACGTACAGAAAACGGACAAGGCATCTTTACCGAGCCAAAATCACATCGTGACGATAATCCCAGAGTCATGCCTGAACGCCATTTACATAAGTTTTTCAATACGTTATCTGTGCCCTACCACGCATATGAAGTTGATACCGCCGAATCACTTCAGGCTGCCATTGCAGAGCTGGATGAATTGGAAAGTTTACCTTTGATTTATCAGGAAAAACTACCAAAACAAAGTCTGGCAGCTTGGTGTTATGGCTTTGCCTTATTTTTTGTATTACTTCTCGTTGCGGTGAAATTTTTGGAGAAACGCTCATGATGTTGCGTCGTCGTTATATACAACATCTTATGTTGGTGATTAGTTTGGTTTTTCTCACCTTACTGAGTCTGCAAATATTGGAAAGACAGCATCAAAAAGAGATTAACGAGGCCATACAACTTTTACAGTCTCCTCGTTTGGTAGAGATGAATGAAATTGATCTGACAGAGCCTGAATTACAGTTTGCCTATGCCCATCATTTGCAACAGCGAGGCATGTTTGAAGACGCGGTTGATGCCTATGGTAGAGCCGAACGTATGAGCTCTCCTGCCATGCTGAAACTGGTCTATTACAATATGGGGAATCTCTATCTACAACAGGCGATTGAGACAGCAGAGAAGATGGGTATTGATCGTGCCACAGCACTGGCCGATGTCGCTAAAGATCTCTATAAATCAGCATTAAAAAATGATCCTGAGTTCTGGGCAGCAAAATACAACTATGAAGCAGCGCAGCGACTCTCTCGTGATTTACCTCTTGGTGATTTACAAGAGTCAGGTGAAGCACAAGAAAGCTCCGAAGAATTATGGTCAGCCATGCCTGGCTTCCCCCTAGGTTTGCCTTAGGTTGTTGTTATGAAGCGCTTATATGCATTGATAGCCTCTGCAATATTATTGCTTATCGCTATTGTTCTGCCGCCTTTGCCCTTCACTGTGAAAAGCTATGACTTTGTGTTTGTGCTTGATATTACACGTAGCATGAATGTGCAGGATTACTCCGATAAACAGGGGGGCGCCATCAGTCGCTTAGAAAAAGCAAAATCGGCCATGCTCAATGCGGCAAGAAATCTACCATGTGGTTCAAAAGTCGGCTTGGCTGTGTTTACAGAACGTGTTCCAGCTCTACTCTATTCACCTATCGAAGTCTGTAATGATTATCCGGTACTTGAGGCCAGTATTGATGCACTTGACTGGCGTATGGCATGGGTCGCTGACAGCAATATCGGACAAGCCCTATATAACACCCGTGAGCTGATGATGAATGACGTTCTTGCAGGAAGTAAGCTGGTGTTTTTCACCGATGGTCATGAAGCACCACCCGTGAATCCACGCTATGCCCCCGATTTCAGTTACCTGGATACCGAAGAGCAAAAAGAAAATTGGAAAGCCGGCATCATCATTGGTGTTGGCGAACTTGGCTTGAGTAAAATCCCGAAATTTGATGAAGACGGTGTGCAGATTGGCTTTTATACCGCTGAAGATGTGCCTCATGCCTCTCGCTTTGGTTTGCCAGAAGACCCAAGTAAAGTAGAAGGATATATCCCTCGTAATGGCCCTTGGGGAACAGCCAAAGTGGTCGGTACTGAACACATGTCCAGCCTCAAACAAGACTATTTAATGGATCTCGCTCAGCAAAATCATATGCTTTACCATCATCTGGAAAACAATGCCGCGATGGCTAAAGCCCTGCAAAAAAATGACTTTGCTTATGAAGCCAAACAACCCACTCAATTCAACAATATAGCAGCCGCCCTGGCCTTATTCCTGCTTCTGTATTGCTATCAACCTTTCAGAAAGAAATGGGCTATATAATTTAACTAAGCTACCAGAGCTCCAGTCTTAAAGTTAAGTATATTCAGCCGAAATTCAAGCTGTCTCGCTGCTTGTTCTTCATTTTTGTATTCTGTTTCATCTGCCCTAATAAATCTATACATGGCTAACGTAGCTCCGATGAGAAGCGCCTGTAGGATTGAGTCGCACGAGGAATTCATCCCCTCTATTAGACAATAGAGGCCCAGCAGCCAATTTCTTTTTTTATGTTGCTAGAGTCAAGCAAGAAACTCAGAAAGTGAAGAGC
>NZ_DIAC01000043.1:0-238 GCF_002414625.1 Methylophaga sp. UBA5088
TTATTTGATCAGTGCCCCCATAAAAAAGGGCCGTTATCTCAGGGGATTGTTTACGATAACCGTGTGGCCTGTCCTTTGCATAACTGGGTTATTGATATGAATAGTGGCGAAGCTACTGGTCCTGATGAAGGCTGTACCCGCACATTTGAGACAAAAATTGAAAACGGTACGGTTTTTATTTCTCTGTAATCTGATAAAGAGTCTCTAATTTTGGCTGAACAACAAACGACAACAAAGA
>NZ_DIAC01000043.1:398-703 GCF_002414625.1 Methylophaga sp. UBA5088
TGAACAACAAACGACAACAAAGACGACTTGTCCTTACTGCGGTGTGGGGTGTGGTGTTTTAGCAACCCCACTTGAAACTGGCACAGTACAAATTGAAGGTGATGCAGAACATCCTGCCAATTTAGGCCGTTTATGTTCTAAGGGATCGGCTCTAGGCGACACTCTCGATTTGGGTAACCGTTTGCTACACCCCAAAGTTGATGGCAAGCGAGTTTCGTGGGAGCAAGCCATAACATCAGTGGCTAGAGGCTTTAGTGAGATCATTGCTAAACACGGTCCAGAGTCTGTGGCGTTTTATGTGTCGG
>NZ_DIAC01000043.1:857-4517 GCF_002414625.1 Methylophaga sp. UBA5088
GGCGTTTTATGTGTCGGGCCAAGTGTTAACAGAAGATTACTATACGGCGAATAAATTGATGAAAGGGTTTATTGGTGGCGCGAACATCGACACCAATTCACGGCTGTGTATGTCATCAGCGGTGGCGGCTTACAAGCGAGCCTTTGGCAGTGACACAGTGCCCTGTAGTTATGAAGATATTGAATTAGCTGATCTTGTCGTGTTGACTGGTTCTAACTTAGCCTGGTGTCATCCTGTGATTTATCAGCGGTTGAAGCAAGCGAAAGAAGATCGCCCAGAAATGAAAGTTGTGGTGATTGACCCTCGCAAAACAGCCACTTGTGATATTGCTGATTTACATTTGCCGTTGCGGCCAGGCTCTGATGCCACATTGTTTAATGGTTTGTTGCACTATCTAAAAAAAGAAGATTACCTGGATCTTGAGTTTCTTGAAGCGCACACCGAAGGGTTTGCCTCGGCAACGTCAGTAGCAAAAGCATCCGCTGGCTCCATTCCTCAAGTGGCCGCTGTCACAGAGTTACAAGAGCAGGATATCGTTAAGTTTTATCAGTTGTTTGCCTCAACCGAAAAAGTCGTGACAGTGTATTCTCAGGGGATCAATCAGTCGACGACAGGAACTGACAAATGTAACAGTATTATCAATTGTCATCTTGCCTCTGGGCGTATTGGTCAGCCAGGCATGGGGCCGTTTTCGTTTACAGGTCAGCCCAATGCTATGGGCGGACGAGAAGTGGGCGGCTTAAGTAATCAGTTAGCCGCGCATATGGAAATTACTAATCCTGAACATCATGATCGTGTGGCACGCTTTTGGAAAGCAGATAATTTAGCCAAAGAAAATGGCGCCAAAGCCATTGATATGTTTGAGCAGATTGCCAGTGGCAAAATCAAAGCTATCTGGATTATGGCGACGAATCCCGTTGTGAGTCTGCCTGATGCCGATAAGGTCAAAGACGCATTGAAAAAATGTGAATTGGTGGTGGTGTCTGAATGTGAGGAGAATACCGATACAACAGCGTTAGCCGATATTTTGTTACCCGCCGCTGCCTGGGGTGAGAAAGACGGTATGGTAACCAATTCAGAAAGACGAATTAGCCGTCAGCGCTCATTCTTACCCTTGCCGGGGGAAGCGAAACCTGACTGGTGGATTATTACTCAGGTCGCGAGAAAAATGGGATTTGAAGCCGCCTTTCCATTTGAGAAGCCAGCAGATGTATTTAGAGAACATGCACAACTCTCGGCTTTTGAAAATGAAGGTAGCCGTGACTTTAACATTGCCGGACTAGCCGATATAAGTGATGAGGGCTACGACAATCTGATTCCCATACAGTGGCCAGTCATCAATAAAGCTGATAACGGCACTGCCAGATTATTTAGCGATAAGCAGTTTTTTACCCCTTCAGGCAAAGCCAGAATGATCAGTGTTGAACCTAAGCTGCCTTATCATCAGGTATCAGATGAATATCCCTTAGTTTTAAATACGGGTCGTATTCGTGATCAATGGCATACCATGACACGGACAGGTAGAGCCGTCAGATTGAACGCCCATATTCCGGAGCCGATGGTTCAGGTTCATCCGCTGGATGCAGCGAATTTCCATCTAGTGGATGGTTCACTGGCAGAAATAAAGAGTCGTTGGGGGGAGATGATAGTCCGGGTTGTGGTAACCGATGAGCAACGGCCGGGCAGTATTTTTGTCCCCATCCATTGGAGTGATCAGTACGCTTCAATGGCACGGGTTGATGCGTTAGTTGCTGCTGTTTATGACCCTATCTCTGGTCAGCCTGAGTCGAAACATACCCCTGTCAGCATACGCGCCTATAAACCTGTTTGGCATGGCTTTATTTTGTCGCGGCACCCCATCACGGTCAAAGATGCCAACTACTGGGTGAAAGTGCGTGGTGCTGAATTCTGGCGTTATGAGATTGCTGGTCAGCATGCATTAGATGAGCCGGCTAAATGGGCACAACGACACTTAGGGGAAGAGGGCGAATGGCTTGATTTTATTGATGCCAAAGCGGGACGTTATCGAGCTGGACAAATTAAACGTAACAGGCTGGAAGGCGTTGTTTTCATCGCGCCAAGTCATGATTTGCCTGCGCGTTCCTGGTTATCCCAGTTATTTAGTTTAAGCAGTCTGTCGGATGCTGACAGATACAGTTTGCTGGTCGGCCAACCCAGCCAGGGACAAAAAGATGCAGGACAAATTGTTTGCTCATGTTTTGGTGTCGGTCAGAATACCATCAATGAAGCTATTCATTCCGGTCATGTTAATTCTGTGGATGAGATTGGTAAAAAACTGAAAGCCGGCACAAATTGTGGGTCTTGTGTGCCTGAGTTAAAACAATTATTAGCGCGCTAATGGTGAGTACTACCTTATTTAGAATACTGTCTGTCTGCAATGAAGCAGCTGAGGTGAAGTCGTTACATGGTTGATTTTAAAGCCAGTTATTTATCAATAGTGGCTTAATTTGCAGAGGAAAAAAAGAATGCCAAAACTAAAAAAGCTAAGCGTGATGTCGTTACTGAGCACAGGACTGACGAGTATCGCTTTGCTACCAGCTACAGTCGTGGCAAATGACAGCTTTTACGAAGCATTGACCGGGGGCAAGGTCAGTTTTTCAGGCCGCTTACGGTATGAGTCGGTTGAGCAGGATAATAGTTTAAAAGATGCCGATGCTGTCACGTTACGTACAACTTTAGGTTACAAGACAGGTGATTTCCATGGCTTCGGTGCCTTTCTTGAACTCGAAGATGTGTCGGATTTGGCAGGCAATTATGAAGAGTACCCTCAAACAGCAGTCAAAAAGTACTCGGTTATAGCCGATCCGAATGGCACAGAAGTCAACCAGGCTTATCTGAGTTATAACGGTTTTAATACAGAGGTGAAGTTAGGTCGACAAGAGCTGACTTACCGTGATGCACCATTTCATCGCTTTATCGGTAATGTGCTTTGGCGTCAAAATCATCAATCCTTTGATGCTGTGAGTCTAAGTAATACGTCTATTAAAGATCTTAAATTGAGTTATGCCTATATCAACAAGGTCAATACCATCTTTGGCGATGATTTGACGGCTGGTTTGATAGATGATGGGGTGATTGATATGAATAGTCACCTGTTTAATGTGCAATATTCAGGCTTATCCATTGGCAAATTAGAAGCCTACAGTTATTTGCTGGATTATGAAGATGCGGCTAAAGATAACGCCAACTCAACAGCAACTTATGGTGTGAGATTATCTGGTGCTAAACCAGTTAATGAAGATTTTGCAGCTATTTATACAGCGGAGTATGCAACACAACATGACTATGCCGATGGCAAAATGGACCCTCAGGATTACTACTTATTCGAACTCGGTGGTAAATATCAAGGTTGGTTAGCAAAGCTATCTTATGAAGTGCAAGAGGGTGATGGCACCTATAGTTTTAAAACACCTTTAGGGACGAACCATGCTTTTCAAGGCTGGGCTGATGTCTTTTTAACCACGCCAAACGCAGGTCTTATTGATACTTATTTCACCATCGTGGGTAATGTGGCAGGTGCAAAACTGATTGCGGTGTACCATGATTTTGAAACGGATAAAGGCAGCCTTGATGCGGGTAATGAGTTTGATGTGATGTTGCAAAAAACCTTTATGGAACATTACACGCTAGGTATCTCTT
>NZ_DIAC01000043.1:4647-7196 GCF_002414625.1 Methylophaga sp. UBA5088
GACTACAATGCCGACAAAGAATTCGGTGGGGTGGATACGGATAAATTCTGGTTATACGGACAGCTAAAGTTCTAAAAAATACTCCTCATTGAGCCGGGCACTGCCCGGCTTTTTTTTTGCCTGTTTAATCTGCACCAGAATTGTTCATCAGTCCTATCAACAACACCATTTTGAAGCAGTTTATGTACCACTTAAATTTCTAAGTTTCTGTATTTGAATAAGTATTTTGTTGGCACACCTTATGCAATTTATTACCTGAGTCCACTAATGCAAGGAGCATGTCATGGGATATTTTGTTGACTTAATGATGGTAGTGAAAGAAGTAGTGAAGTTGATTTTTATGGTAATGATTTCGCCTTTAGGGATTATGGCAGGCTATCTCGCAACCTGGGAATGACACCGTTCTAGCTAATTTCACTGGAGAACAAAGATGTATCCATTGATCATCGGTGGCGTAGTTGTCACTGGCATGCTTTTTATCGTTTATAAACTGCTGTCTGAGCGTTATCAGCTCAGACAGCGAGTTAAACGAGGCATATTACTAACCAACCATTTACGGTTGGTGGTTGAACATTGCCAAAAACATCGTGGCACAAGCAATGCGGTAGTCAGTGGGAATGAGAAATTATTGCCACAAATGATTCAGTTACAGAATGATATCGACAATCTGATTGGTAGTGATATGAGTCAATCACTATCAGATTTTCCTCAATGGCAATCTTTCATAGAGCATTGGCCAAGGCTTAAACAGCACGCTTTGGCTAGGGATCTGACGCCACAGAATATTGTCAGACAGCATAGTCTGATGATCGATGGTCAGCTCATGCTGCTGGATGAGGTCATGAGAGCATACGATTTACATCGATTGATGCTCGACTCATGTACACGGGTTTCCGAAATTTGTATTGATACTTTACGAGTTGCAGAGACTCTCGGCTACACAAGAGCAATCGGATCAGGTGTTTGTGCTCGAGGTACGTGCTTGGCTGCTGACCGAATCTTGCTTGAGTTTTTACGTATTTCAGTCAAAACCACATCTGAACGATTACTGTCTGAAGTTAAATTAATAAACAACACTGACTTGACTTCTTCCTTGGAAACATCCTCAACCGCCATTCGCCAGCAAATAGATGCTTTGCTAGAAATGGTCGATAAACACGTGCTTCAACGAGGTCAGTTGAAGTTGGATAGTCATGAATATTTTACTCTCTCTACGCGGGCAATTGATGAAGTGCTGAAGATTTTCAGCATCATTATTCAATATGCCTCCAAACAACACACCAGAATGATATGAGCAATGCTGCTATGAATACAGTCACGAATACGATTAACACGGTAGTTATCAGTGAATTTACGGAATTTATGAATACACTGCAAAGAGTCTTTGAAAATACAGATTATAAAGTGATTTTCGAAGCCACCAATTTGCAACAGTTACTTAACCTGAAGTGGACTATTGAGCCCGATTTGATTATTGCTATTATGAATACCAGCGATAGTCAGCTTCTGAGTAAATTTAAGATCATTAATGAACGCTTTCCATTGCCCATCGTGATATTTACATACGATGACCGTGATGAAGCGATTGAAGAAGCCATTGAGGCTGGGGTGAGTGCTTATATCGTTGATGGTTTTCATGAAAATCGTATCCATGCCATCTTGCGAACGGCAATGGCTCGGTTTAAACAAGTACAAAGTATGCAGAAACAGCTGAAAGATTTAAAAACGTCTTTGGCTGATAGGAAAATTATTGATAGAGCAAAAGGCCTCATTATGGAGCAACGTAAATGCACCGAGAACGAAGCCTATAGTCTGATGCGAACTTCAGCCATGAACCAGAATATGAGATTAGGCCAATTAGCTCAGAATATTTTAGCGGCGGCTAACTTACTTGAGCCACAAAAAAATGCATAAGTTCTGATGAAATAGTAATAGAACGTCACAGCCACTTCAGTGATGAAGTGGCTGTTTTGTTTTATGGTTATTTTGTTAGCGGATGTCGGTCGTTATCCTATTTTGGTTTTTGATTGGCTTCATGAGGGTATGAGGAAGGGTGAGGATGGCCAATTAATGGTTGAGTTTGATGATGGTAGTAATTGAAAACTATACCTATTAAGATTAAGGCTACGGTAATGCTTAAACGCCATTACAGACAAACAAGAAAGGTACAAACAGGTATGACGGAATTGTCATTCAAGGAGGATCATTATGAAGCGGCTTATGAGTCTCTCTGCCTGAGGTCAGTTTTTCAGCCAATCTTTAGCATAGCTCATCGAAAAGCTGTGGGATACGAAGGACTGGTTCGTGCCGCGGATGTCTCTGGGAACCCCGTGACACCACAAGAATTGATGAGAAAAAACACGGCATCCGATCAACAGCTGATTCTTGATAGGACCTGTCGTCTATTACATGCCTGTAATTTTTCTCAACACCCCGCCAATGATGCTTGGTTATTTTTAAATCTTAATTCCCAATGTTTAATTTCGGAACGTCCCGATATTGGATTTATGCAAACGCTGATGCGCGAGAGTGACTTACCATCAAGGCGC
>NZ_DIAC01000043.1:7274-11910 GCF_002414625.1 Methylophaga sp. UBA5088
GACTTACCATCAAGGCGCATTGTGATTGAAATTTTAGAAAGTGAAATTGATAACCGCGATTACTTACGGGAGTTGATTACGCATTTTCGTCAAATGGGCTGTTTGATTGCGATTGATGATTTTGGTGCTGGTCACTCTAATTTTGACCGTATTTGGGATTTACAGCCTGATATTGTCAAGATTGACCGTAGCTTAGTAAAAAAAGCAGGCCACTCAATGAAAGTGGAAAGGATTCTGACTGGCATTGTCTCGCTCATTCATGAGACCGGAAGTTTGGTGGTTATTGAGGGGGTTGAGACTGAAAAAGAAGCCTTGGTTGCGATTTCCAGTAACGCAGATATGGTTCAGGGGTTTTATTTTGCTAAGCCAAAGCCTGATCTCCAGCAGGAGATTGATTTCGGTCAAGCCATGGATAAGTTACTTCATCAACATCAGAATGTACGAAGCCAATATAATCGAAAGCTTCAACAACATTTCCGCACCTTTGAGTTGATATTTGAAAAAGAGCTCGACGCGTTTAAACAAGGGGCATCTTTTGAAGACTGTGGTCACGCCCTATTTGATGATGCCAGAGCTGTACGTTGTTACCTGCTTGATGAGTCTGGCTACCAGATTGGCCGAAGTCTGAACTCACCCAAATATACAGCCAAACTGGATATTCGTTTTACACCGCTACTTTCTGGTGTCAATGCTAACTGGTCACATCGACATTACCATTTCAGAGCCATACAAAATCCGAATATGACTCAGATAAGTCGTCCATACCTGTCGGTAGCCGGTTCTCATATGTGTATCACCGTTTCACAAGCAGTGGTTGTTAGTGGCAAGACATATGTTTTCTGCTGTGATTTAGACTGGCCCGACGAAGATCAGCTCATCAGTTGAGATAACGCACTTATACTGTGCGGAATGCACCAAATTAGCAGCTAAATATGCATTCAGGATGCGCATTTGTTTTTCTAAGTATATATAAATCAATAGGTTATGTTTTGGCATGATTCCCGCTATTCGAACATGGACCCATTCCGGTATGTTCAAAAGAGAGCTGAATTTATGTCCAATAACAAACTCAATTTATTATCTTTCAAAGATAATATTCGTACCCTTCATCTTACCTGGATAGCCTTTTTCATCAGTTTTGTGGTGTGGTTTAATCATGCACCATTGTTGATGGCTATCAAAGATACGCTTGGCCTCGATAGTCAGCAGATAAAAACGTTGCTGATACTCAATGTCGCCTTGACTATTCCCGCTCGAATAGTAATTGGCATGCTAGTGGATAAGTACGGTCCTAAGATCATGTACTCACTACTGCTCGGCATTTCAAGCGTGATTTGTTTTTTCTTTGCACTTGCAGATAGTTTTGAACAACTCGCTCTTGCCCGTTTTCTACTGGGCTTTGTCGGTGCCGGGTTTGTTATTGGCATTCGTATGATTTCTGAATGGTTTCCAGCCAAGCAAGTGGGATTAGCGGAAGGTATTTATGGTGGTTGGGGTAATTTCGGTTCAGCCGCAGCGGCAATGTCACTGCCCACCATTGCATTATTATTTGGTGGTGAGGATGGTTGGCGTTATGCCATTGGCCTGACTGGTGCCATTGCGCTTGTTTATGCTTTTATTTATTACAATACTGTGTCTGACACGCCTCAGGGATCGACGTATTTCAAACCGAAAAAAACGGGTGCGATGGAAGTAACCAGTAAAGGCGATTTCTTTCTCTATATCGTTATGAATATTCCCATGTATGCGGCCTTGGCCTTATTAGCATGGAAGTTGTCACCCAGTGGGGTCAGTTTGCTCTCCAGCGAAATCACCCTCGCGATTTATGTCGGTTTAGTGGTGTTATTTTTCTATCAGGTGTATCACATTTATCAAATTAACAAAGATGTGTTTGTTAAAGAAACACCAGAAATTCACCGTTACAAATTCAAACAAGTGGCCGTGTTGGATTTAGCCTATCTGGCGACATTTGGTTCTGAATTAGCCGTTGTGTCAATGTTGCCTCTGTTTTTCAGTGAAACGTTTGATATTAGTGCTGTTCAGGCCGGTTTACTCGCCTCTGGCTTTGCTTTTATGAATCTGGTATCGAGACCTATCGGTGGTTTGTTTAGTGATCGTCTGGGTCGTAAGAAAACACTGACCATTTGTATCAGCGGTCTGGCGGTAGGCTATTTCGTAATGGGTATGATTACACCAGAGTGGTTCATTGTGTTGGCTGTATTGGCAACCATGGCATGCTCGTTCTTTGTGCAAGCTGGAGAGGGCGCTGTGTTCGCGGTAGTACCACTGGTTCAACGTCGATTGACCGGACAAGTAGCCGGTATGGCGGGTGCTTATGGTAATGTGGGCGCTGTCACGTTTCTAACCGTGCTGTCACTTGTTTCTGCACAAACCTTCTTCTTTGTGATTTGTGCGACGGCGGTCGTGACATTGATCGCGGTGCAGTTTATGGATGAGCCTCGCGGACAGATGGCCGAGGTCTTACCAGACGGCTCGATTCAAATGATAGATGTGCATTAATCGTCAGGACGAATATGACGGCAAAGTTAAAAGTATTAGTTGGGCAGTGTTCAACACAAGGCGTGAAAGCTGATAATCAGGATACCGTCGGTTTTTTCATTCCGTCCAACTTAGCTTTGCTTGAAACGAAAGGTGTTGCCTGTGCTATTGCAGATGGGCTGAGCTCCAGTAATGAAGCAAAACAAGCTAGTCAAGCATGCGTGACTGGTTTTATGAGTGACTACTTTAGTACACCTGACTCCTGGTCTGTGAAACAGTCTGGCAGCAAAGTGCTTGCCGCTATCAACACCTGGTTGCATGGACAAAGTCAGCAGTTTCAGCAAGCAGGCAGAGGAATGGCCTCTACCTTCAGTGCTGTTGTTGTTAAATCAACAACAGCTCATATTTTTCATGTCGGTGATTCACGTATTTATCTATTACGTGATGGTGAGTTTGAACCATTGACCACCGATCATCGTATTCGGATTGATGAAAATAAAGAGTATCTGGGAAGAGCGTTTGGCGTCGATTATTGTCTGGATATTGACTATAAAACACTCGCTGTTCAGGAAAAGGATGTGTTTCTGTTGACCACCGATGGCGTGCATGATGTTTTGCCCGATAAGGTGCTCAAACAGTTTATATTAGAAGGTTCTGTTGATTTATCTGATTTAACAGAACGGATTTGTGATGAAGCACTGAAGGCTGGCAGCCAAGACAATATAAGTTGCCAGCTAATGTGTATTGAACAATTACCGACTCAAGCACCAGATGAGGTTTTTGCTCAACTCACCGTATTACCTTTTCCACCTGATTTATATGAGGGTGTCATTCTTGACGGCTATCGTATCAGTCGTGAGTTACACGCTAGTTCTACAAGCCAGCTTTATTTAGCGGTGGATACTGAAACGGGCGAGAAAGTGGTGATTAAAACACCTTCGGTCAACTTCGAAGATGACCCGGCATACCTGGAAAGGTTCCACTTGGAGGAGTGGGTAGGGCGACGAATAAATAATGCACATGTAGTCAGGACCATTGAGCAGAAGCGTCCCCGTCGTTTTCTTTATTATGTGATGGAGTACGTGGACGGTAAAACGTTGCAACAGTGGCTGGATGACGTTGGACGTTTGGATTTAAAAACTGTACGTGATCTTGTGCCTCAGCTTGTATCAGCACTGAGAGCTTTTCACCGACTCGATATGTTGCATCAGGATTTAAAGCCTGGAAATATCATGATCTCCAGAGATGGCGTGCTGAAGATTATTGATTTTGGTTCAACCAAAATTGCCGGCATTGCTGATATCTCAACGCCGATACAACGCAGTGAGTTGTTGGGGACAAAGCACTACACGGCACCTGAGTATCTATTGGGTCGTGCTGGTCAGCCGCAGTCTGATCAATTCTCTTTAGCGTGTATTGTCTATGAAATGCTCACAGGCCATCTGCCATATGGTGAAAAACTGGCAAAAGTTCATACCAGACAAGATCTTCATCGCATTGAATACCAATCCATCGCTTTGTTTATTCAGGATATGCCAAGCTGGGTTGATAAAACCTTGCAGAAAGCCTTACAACTCTATCCTGAAAAGCGCTATCAGGCATTGTCTGAGTTTGCGACAGACTTGATAAAACCGAATCCAGCTTATTTAAGCGATGACAATCGCCCGCTGATGTACCGTTATCCGGTTAAGTTCTGGCAAGCATGCGCATTTCTTTTGTTTATCAGCAATTGTTTGCTTGCCTATTTTTTACTCCGATAAGCTTGTATAGCGCGGTCTTTTTATATCAGCAAAACCGGTTTATCGATAATTTTGCCTCAACGACTATTCCTGTATTTACACTATAGTCATACTAAGAGTATGGTTATTATAAATACTAAAAAAGTGATAGCTGGTTGAAATGTCAATGGAAACAAACCCAAGGTTAAAAGAAGAAAACGTAACAGATTTGTTCAGTATGGAGAGTATCGAATCTGCATGGTCTTTTTTAGATATTTTGCCTTTTCCAGTCACCGTTATTGATGATGACTATAGGGTGATTCGAGCCAATCAGGAAGCCATTCATGAATACAGTCAGATTGATGAGCCTTGCTACAAAATGAGTCATGGTTACGATAGTCCCTGCCATGAAAATGGGG
>NZ_DIAC01000043.1:12029-22419 GCF_002414625.1 Methylophaga sp. UBA5088
AATGGGGAGGCCTGTCCTAAGCTCGATGCACAGACCCTCAGAACAACAATTAGTCATCTACATATTCACCAAACCAACAGCGGTCCTCAGAAATTCAAAGTGATGGCGCTACCTCTAGAGAAGGGGGGAGCTATGGAGCTGCACATTCCGCTGGATGATGTCACTTCTCTTGATGGTGTCACAGGGCTGACCAATCGCACAGAAGGTGAACAAGGTGCGCGTCGATTAGTGGCTCTGATGCAGCGGTTATCGACCCCCTATAGCATCATTATGCTTGACCTCGACTACTTCAAACAGATTAATGACCAACATGGCCATCATGTGGGCGATATTGTGTTGAGACGAACAGCAGAGGTCATGGCTGACAGTATTCGTGCTTCCGATATTCTGGTTCGATGGGGTGGTGAAGAGTTTTTGTTTGTCTTATCAGGCGCACAGGCTGCTCATGCAGCTAAGTTCACCGAGAAACTGTTACAGCATTTGCGTGAAATAAGAATTGCACTACGTGATGACACCATTTCGGTCTCTGCCAGTGCCGGCATTCGAGCGGTGAGTTCAGCTGAATTAGCCACAATAAATTTTGATAAGGCTTTGCAACAAGCTGATGTGATGCTCTACTCTGCAAAAAAAGCAGGAAGAGATCAGTTCATGATGTATGACGCTGCACCATAACTAATCAGAGAATGCTTGTTTCACTTTCAGAATGTCTGGCAGGTGCTCAATTAAGATGGGGGGCAAAGCGGGATCAATGTGTTTACCACTCTGTGCATTAATGAAC
This sequence comes from Methylophaga sp. UBA5088, assembly GCF_002414625.1. Classification (NCBI taxonomy): domain Bacteria; kingdom Pseudomonadati; phylum Pseudomonadota; class Gammaproteobacteria; order Thiotrichales; family Piscirickettsiaceae; genus Methylophaga; species Methylophaga sp. UBA5088. The sequence goes on from NZ_DIAC01000043.1 coordinate 12,808, forward strand.
TCTATGGCTTCCTCAACTGGCCAGGCTTCTTTATATGGTCTGGCGCTGGTTAATGCATCAAAAATATCAGCTATGGCAACGATTCGACCTGCAAGCGGAATCTCATCACCTTTTAACCCATTTGGATAACCCGTACCATCCCATTTTTCATGATGGGTCAGGGCAACAGTATGGGCTAATTGAATCAATCTTGATGTTGAGTTGGCTAAGATCTCGGCCCCGATTAAAGTATGTGTTTTCATTTCTGAAAACTCTTCTGACGTTAACTTATCTGGTTTTAATAAGATTTTGTCAGCAATACCAATTTTTCCAATGTCATGCATGGGAGCCGCCATCATGAGTTCGTTTGCGGTACTCTCGTCAAAGCCATAACCCAGAGCAATAATTTTTGCATAGCGACTCATCCGCTGAACATGTAAGCCCGTTTCGTTATCTTTGTATTCTGCAGCTCTACCCAAACGTTCAATCAAGTCGATATGGGTGGCACGAAGCTCATCTGCTTTGACAAGAGAGATATGTGTTTTTACTCTGGCAAGGACAGTGGAGGGCACGATGGGTTTGATGATGTAATCTACTGCACCAATGTCAAAACCTCGTGCTTCATCATCTGGATCTTGTAAGGCTGTCACAAATATAATCGGTATGTGTGAGGTGTCTGATCTGGCTTTTAATTGCTGGCAAACTTCTAAGCCTGTCATTTCTGGCATCATGATATCGAGTAAGATCAGATCCGGCATTTCCTTATCAATCAATGCCAGAGCATCTTTTCCTGAGCGGGCGAACGAAAGCGCATAATCGTTCTGCAGAATCTGACGAAGCACTCTCAAGTTGGTTGGCTCGTCATCGACAATAAGGATTCTAGGCTGGTATTTCTTTATCGTAGTCATAATGTGGTGTTCGTTATATGTTGCTTGATAGCGTTTAAGTGTTGTTGGGCGACCAAAAAGTCAAAGTCGAGTACAGACTGTTTAACATCTAAAGCAAGTCGATGTAAGTTAGCTTCAACCCCATTGACTAGCTCGTCTACTCTCTCTTCGTTAAGTTCTCCATGCTCGCTAAGCTCGATAAGTTCATCGACGATAGTCAATATACGGTCGTTAGCTAGCAGGACTTGTGATGTTACAGTTGCCTCACTGTTTGAATCAGCCAATGAGGCTTTTATCCATTTTTCCTCTTTTGATAACGTGGAAAAGGCATTGTCGAGCTTAGCAATCTCTATCGCTACTTCGACTTTATGTTCATTATTTGACTTATTTTCTATCAAAGAAGTTGATTGATGGATTTTCAAAAGGCCCAGGTTGCCTGACACACCTTTGAGCTTATGTGCCAGCTTTTTCAGTTCACTGTAATTCGATGTTTCATTCAATTCAGATAGCTGTTTACTGATATCGCTATACGCTTTTATAAAACGGGCCAATTCAGCTAAATAAACAGGGTAGCTACCCCATAACGTTAATGCTTTATCAATATTGATCTGCGTGAATGTATGTTCATCAATACCAAGCACTTCTGGAGCTGTTGTAATGAAGTGTGGCTCAATACCGAGAACCCATGCCATTTCAGCTGTGAGCAGCTCTATATCAATAGGTTTGTGGGAAAAGCCATTCATGCCGGCATTAGTCGCTTGCAGTCGGTCTTCAGATAAGACACTCGCTGTTAAAGCGACGATAGGTGTCGTTTGAAGTTGATGGGCTGACTCATACTCACGAATTGTCTTGGTAGCAGCAAACCCATCCATCACTGGCATTTGTAAATCCATCAAAACAATGTCAGGTTTTTCTATGGTGAATTTATGGAACGCATCTTCGCCATTTACCGAAGTAATAACAGTATGATTTTGTCGTTCAAGTAAAAGCGAGAGTAAGGTTAAGTTTTGAGAAATATCATCAGCAATTAACACTTTTTTGGCTGGAATCGACAAGGCTTGGTTCGCTACAGTCGCGTTAATGATGTCATCGGTTTTTCTTAGTGGCAGATCAAAGAAAAATGTACTGCCTACACCTGTCTCACTACTGGCGCTTAATTCTCCTCCCATCAAATCCACTAGCTGTTTGGAAATTGTTGTGCCTAGTCCAGTACCACCAAAGCGCCGGCTCATTGAAGCATCAGCCTGGGAGAAGGGTTCAAAAATGGTATTGAGCGTCGTTTCATCCATCCCAATACCGGTGTCCTCAACGGTAAAACGAAGAGTGGACTCATTAAGAGGGTGTACCGAAACGGTGACACCACCATTTTCAGTAAACTTCACGGCATTACCAATAATGTTATATAACACTTGCCTAATTCTGTTTTCATCTCCTAAATACGAGGTATGAATGTCGTCAGGTATACTGCAGTTAAGGTATAGGTTTTTATTTTTTGCTTGAAGCCATAATGTAGATATGACTGAATCAATCAGCCTGGTTAAATCGAACGTGGACTCTTCGAGTTCGAGTTTATTCTTTTCTAGTTTGGCACTGTCGAGAATATCATTTAACAGGTGAAGCAATGATCGGGCTGATTGGCTAATGGTTTGCAGATGTTTTTTATTGTTGCCACTGATATCTTTGGCATCAAGAAGCAGATCTGAAAAACCGATGATGGCATTCATCGGTGTTCTTATTTCATGACTCATATTCGCCATGAATCTGGCTTTACTCTCTGCTGAAAGTTCAGCTCTTTCTTTTGCCTGACGAAGATCGTCTTCCATCTCTATGCGGTGTGTAATATCCAGAATCAAACCATCTATCCAAACGGGTTGGTCGTTCTCGTAAATAATAGAGCCTTTTTCAAATACCCAGATATAGTGGCCATCTCTGTGTTTCCAGCGAAACTCAACTGAGTAACTGGTTTTACTTTCAAGTGCTGATTGAACAGCATCATTGGTTAAATCCACATCATCGTGATGAATCAGTTCTGAGAGATGAATTCGCTGCTTATAAAAGTCTTCAGCAGCCCAGCCTATCATATCAAAAATGGCATCGCTGACAAAAATGACCGACCAGTGTTCATCCAGCAAACAACGAAAACTGGCGCCAGGAATATTTCTAATTAATGAACTATATTGCTCCTCACTCTTACGCAACTTTTCTTCAATTTCCCAACGTTGAGAAATATCGGTAGCAAAACCTACAAATAATGAACCGATGTCTTCTACTTCAACACGACCTACACCAAGTCGTATTGGAAATGAGTGACCGTCTTTATGTTTAGCAAAGACTTCTCTGGCTTGACCGGTCAGTTGGGTTTGTCCTGTTTTAAGAAAGTTAAATAAATATTCTTGGTATTCATTTTTGGCTTCATCAGGCACCAGAACTAAGAAAGTTTTGCCAATAACCTCTGTGTTTTTCCAGCCAAAGATAGTCGATGCTGATGAGTTAAAGTCTTGGATGATTCCGTTTTGATCGATGGTGATGATGCCGTCAACGGCTGTTTCGAGGGTCGTTTTTAAACGTAGTTCACTGATGGTTTTTTCAGTCAGTAACTGGCGATATCTGAGCTGAGAAGCAATAGTGATGGCCAAGGCAATCAATAATAATGTGATAGAAGTAATAATATAAGATAACTGAACGTGATCTTCTGTGATGCGATGCGTCATCAGAGTGTTGTCGCTCATGAGATATCTTGCCCCAGCCATACCAGTGTAATGCATGCCTGAAATGGCCAGTCCCATCACAACAGCGCTGATGATATTGATGAGGTGGACAGAGTGTTGTTTCCAGACTATTGATAGATAATGGCGAGCTGACAGTGCGATGAAAGCCAGTACAACAGCAACAATAATAGAAGCAGCGAACCAACTAGGCACATAACGAAGCTCCGCGTCCATCTCCATGGCTTCCATACCAACGTAATGCATCATCCCTATACCGGCACCTACGGAGAAGCTACTCATAATCAGTTGCCATAGAGTCATTGAAGGATTTACAAGCATTCTCAAAGTGATATAGGAAGCAAGCAAACTAGGAAGGATAGAGATAAGTGTGAGAGGGATATTGTAGGTCGTTTGTTCAGACATCTCGTAAGCTAACATGCCCACGAAATGCATACTCCAGACACCACCAGCAAAAATGATGGCGCCAGCAATAATAGCAATATGGCGGTGGCGATTGTTTTGGATTAATTTTGCCATTGAAGCAAAATGTAACGCCACAAAAGCCGCTGTTGTAGCTAAAATGATTGATAGAACGACAAGAAAGAAATCATATGAACCGACAATGAGTGTCTGTTTGGGTGCTGATGTTATAAAAAAATTATCTAGGTTGAACATTAAGAACCTATTCAAGTCGGTTTGGGTTGATAGCTAAAGTTCGCTATTTCTATATAGCATAATTATTTAGCGGAACTTGAAATAGTTAATTTAGAAAAACTTTGAGATTAAGTTGACCCTATTGAAATAGGGCGAGATTAATGTTGCTTGTAGAGGTCAAATTGAGATTGGAACAGAGGGGTTGATTAATGCTAAGGCCAAAAAAAGCCTCGTTAAAATAACGAGGCTTTTTTCTTGTTCTGGAGCCGGAGATAGGACTTGAACCTACGACCCGCTGATTACAAATCAGCTGCTCTACCAACTGAGCTACACCGGCAATGAAGAAGCGCATTATACGGAGGCATTTTTGACCTTGCAAGCCAAAATCGAGATTAATTTTGAGTTTTTATGCAAGTTATTGTTTCAGAATGATGAAACTCAACAATTAAAAATGACAATACAGTAAATCGAGTCTTTTTAGACTGGATCAACGATGTCTTTAATTTATGATGCGATGGAAATAATCTTAAGGAAGGTGGGGTGAGTGATGGGGCTCGAACCCACGACAACCGGAATCACAATCCGGGACTCTACCAACTGAGCTACACTCACCATTATTCTTGTATGAGGTGTGGATGACTTAGGATGTCGACCTCAAGAAAGACGATAATTCTACTGTGATTATTTTTCTGGTCAAGGAAAATCTCTGATTAGATGAAAAATAGCCTTACGCAACGTTCATCTCATTCAGAAATAAATGGCTGTTATTGTTTCTTATAACAGCCATTTATATTATTTCGTCTCGACTAATTCCAGATCAATTTTTTTCTCATCGAGATCGACACGAACCACTTTGACTTTTAGTGTATCGCCTAAGCGGTATACTTTGCGCGTACGCTCCCCCGTGAGGCGATGCCCTGTCGGATCAAATTGATAATAATCATTTTTCAAAGAGGTAACATGCACTAAGCCTTCTATATAGATATCGCTTAGCTCAACAAACAGCCCAAATCCTGTAACACCACTAATCACGCCATCATGAACTTCACCAACACGATCTCGCATGTATTCACATTTCAGCCAGTCACTGACATCTCTTGTGGCTTCATCGGCTCGACGACTGGTCATGGAGCAATGTTCGCCTAATTGCGCCATATCCTCATAGGAGTAACGCCATTTTTTGTCTTTTTTCTGGCTAAGTACGTGACGAATGGCTCTATGCACCAATAAGTCAGGGTAACGACGAATCGGTGAGGTGAAATGTGCATAGGCTTCAAGCGCTAAACCAAAGTGCCCAATATTGTCAGGACTGTAAACTGCTTGTTTCATACTGCGTAACATCACAGTTTGCAGGAGGTGACCGTCAGGCCGTTTACTCGCCGTTGCCAGTAATGAGGCATAGTGACGTGGCTCAGGTTCTTCACCACCACCTAAAAATAAACCGAGTTCACCCAAAAAGTCGCGTAGACCAGAGAGTTTTTCTTCTGAGGGTGTTTCGTGAATACGATATAAAACCGGTAATTCACTTTCCAACAAAAACAATGCAGCACTGACATTGGCGGCAATCATAAATTCTTCAATGAGACGGTGAGCGTCATTACGTTCACGAGGTTCTATTGATTTAATTTTTCTATTTTCATCAAAAAGAAATTGCGTTTCCGTCATTTCAAAATCGATTGCACCGCGCTCGTGACGAGCCTCAAGCATGACGTTATAAAGGTCATACATCGTCTCTATGGCTGGTAACACGTGTTGATATTGCTCACGTAAAGCTGTGTCGTTATCCACTAGCATGGCCGCCACTTTGTCATATGTTAACCGCGCTTTTGAGTGCATTACGGCTTCATGGAAGTCATAAGAAACTGTTTTACCCGTTTGATCGATTTCCATTTCGCAGGCCATGCACAATCTATCGACTTCTGGGTTTAATGAACATAACCCATTGGACAACGCTTCTGGCAGCATCGGAATCACTTGGCTAGGGAAATAAACGGATGTGCCTCTTTCCTGTGCATCCTGATCCAGCGGACTGTTGGGCAGTACGTAGTGTGATACATCAGCAATGGCCACCCATAAACGCCAGTTGCCGGATTCCAGCTTCTCAGCGTATACAGCATCATCAAAGTCTCTGGCATCTGCACCATCGATGGTGACAAGCGGCATATCACGAAGGTCGAGTCTGCCGTTGATCGCTTCCTCGGGAATACTGTCTCCCAGATTATTGGCTTGTTCTTCAGCTTGTGGTGACCATTTGTAAGGAAGTTCGAAAGCACGCAAAGCAATGTCAATTTCCATGCCTGGCGCCATATGATCACCCAATACGTTGACGATTCTGCCCAAAGGAGATCGATGTTTATTAGGCTGTTCCGTTATCTCCGCTTCAACAATCTGATTGACTTGTGCATGACTCAGATCGCTCGGTGGAATCAAGATGTCCTGGCTGATTCTTCGATTGTTGGGAATGAGATAAAAAATGCCGGCATCTTGAACCAGACGGCCTACGATGCGCTCGTTGTTACGCTTAACAACTTCAACTATGGCACCTTCTTTTCGACCTTTTCTGTCAGTGCCGGTTATACGTGCCAATGCACGGTCACCATGCAAAACTACACGCATTTCGCGCTCACTCAGAAAGAGGTCATCACCTCCCTCATCAGGGATAAGAAAGCCATAGCCTTCTGGATGCCCCATCACGCGACCACTGACAAGATTCATTTTGGAAACTACGCCATAAGCGCCTTTCCTGTTGCGAAGTAGCTGGCCGTCACGTTCCATCGCTCGTAACCGACGGCGAAGCGCTTCATTAGCATCTTCACCTTTAACATCAATCAGTTTGGCGATGTTTTTGCGCGATAAGGGGGTGTTGTTTTGTTTGAGAATATCTAAGATAAATTCACGACTAGGGATGGGGTTGTCGTATTTTTCTGCTTCTCTATCGAAAAAGGGATCGTTTTCGCTATTATTGGTCATTGACAGTTTTTGTTTCACTCTGTATCTTTGCGCGTCTGTTGCCCAGGTGGCGGAATTGGTAGACGCGCTAGCTTCAGGTGCTAGTGTACTTATGTACGTGGGAGTTCGAGTCTCCCCCTGGGCACCATTCCAACAGCATATTCATATGCTGTATAAATCTCGATTTTTTATTGTATTCTATTTCTAAAGTCATCATTCAACAATATTTTGACGACTTCATAGTGCTACTCTAACAATCATCGAATTTTCCTGCTACTCAATTCTGTTCAGATACGAATGCTATCCAGTGCAATGATAGTAATGCGAATGAAATATCGGTCTTGTGAAAGATTAAATGAACTCCACATAACGTCTAACCATATGATTTGATTAATGCTTATGTTAGTGCTGAATAATTTTTGAGATATTGTGGCTAACTCTGCTCAAGCTTTCGTGCTAATGTCCGCTATTATTTCTAGACATATTCACGTTCATTTATTTGAGTTTTGCGAGAATTCATATGGCCACATTTATTGATTCCATCGACGAGCGAACCAAACTAGCTGGTACTAATCATCTGGAGGTTTTGTTGTTTAGCTTAGGAACGAGTGATGAAACAGGAAGAAACGAACTGTTTGGTATCAACGTTTTTAAAGTTAGGGAAGTACTGAATATTCCTGAAATAACGACTGCCCCAGAAATGCCTGATGGCGTTGAAGGCTTTGTCAGTCTTCGTGGTGATATGGTTCCCATCATTAATCTCCAAAAGTTTTGCAAACTCAGATCTAAAGATAAACCACGAATCCTGATGATTACTGAATATAACACCCATGTTCAAGGATTCTTGGTCAGCTCGGTAGATACCATACAACGGTTGAATTGGGAGCAAGTCAAAGAGCCACCACAACTCATCTCACAACGAATGGGTGGCTTAGTTACTGCCGTAGCAGAATTGAGTGACAAGCGCCTAGTCATGATTATGGATGTTGAAAAAGTGCTGGCAGATGCTGGTGACTTTTATGATGAAACTGTGTTTGATGGTATCAAACAAGTCGATAAAAGAGGGCACTATCGCCTTCTCTTTGCTGATGATTCAAATATCGCTCGTAAGCAAATTACCAAAACACTTGATGTGATGGGTGTTGGGCATATAGGAGCTGTAAACGGCGCCGAAGCCTGGAAAATGCTAAACAAAATCGCTGCTCAATGTGAGCAGGAGGGTCGTGATATTACAACTGAAATCCAAATGGTGTTGACTGATGTCGAAATGCCGGAAATGGATGGTTATGTACTGACACAGAAAATAAAATCCGATCCAAGAATGGTAAATTTACCGGTCATTATGCATTCTTCATTGACAGCCAAAGCTAATAAAGCAATGGGCGTTGGTGCTGGTGCTGATGATTATGTTTCGAAATTTCAGCCGAGAGACCTAGCAGAGACATTATTCAAGTATTTGGTGCATTAGTCTTAAAGCTTTTCTCAGCGGATGTCTGGTGATTGAAAAAAATACTGAATAAAGTATATTCTGTTTGATTGAGAGAAAGGTTACCAATAAGAAAGAACATGTGATTTGAGGGTAATAAATCCTTTTTTATTCAGTTCATCGGCGTATAAGGCATGTGGGAATGAATCATAGCAGTGTTAAGATTATTGATAATCTCGCAGAGATTACGAGCTATCATGATCGACATGTCCTTGAAAAAAGTCTTCTAAAAACCATAAATGAACTCTTCCCTGCAAAAGATATCAGGCTGTTCCGGGTACTGGAACAGAGTGATAATCACGAACTCAGTTTGCTCGCTTACTGTGTGAATGGCGTAATCGAATCAAGTGATGAAAACCCTAAATTAGTCACAGAAAACAAGGCTATTAGTGAAGCTATTTTTAGAGCCATTGATGTCGGGGACGTTGAATTAACTTCAACAGAAAATGGCCGGTGGAGCGTGGTCTATCCTGCCTTTGATGCACATGGTGCTATTTTTGCTGTGCTATTAATTTCGACTGAGCAGGTACCATCTAATGGTGACCAAAGACTTATTTATGGAATACTTCGTGTCTACTCTAACTACCTGGCATTAATTGAAAAAACGCAGAAAGATAAACTAACGGGTTTATATAATCGTGAAACCCTTGATAATGAAATCACAAAAATACTTGTTCGTCAGGGGGCTCAGTTTGAAGAGCAGATAAGTTCTCCCTCAGATTCTCGACGACGCAGTTTTGCTGTTAAATATTGGTTAGGCGTCATTGACATCGATCATTTTAAAACTATTAATGATAATTTCGGCCATTTGTATGGAGATGAAGTCATTATTCTTGTCGCTCGACTGATGACTTCAGGCCTGATTAGGGACGATGACCTAGTCTACCGCTATGGTGGTGAAGAGTTTGTTGTCGTGCTAAAAGCAGCCAACGAAGAAGACGCGATGCAC
>NZ_DIAC01000019.1:0-9232 GCF_002414625.1 Methylophaga sp. UBA5088
CGCCGCATCATGGAAGCCTACCAGGTTGAAACGGAATATGGCCGCACTATTGAAGCCTACCAAGCCGATCTGCTTGAAGGTGAAACGAAAAAGACAGTCGATTTTTTAAGAATTGGTCGCGTCAACCTATATTACCTCTCACTGGATGGAAAAGAAGCAGGTATGTGGGACAAAGAGGATAAACAATGGATTACTTTATCTGACGATTATATCAAGGCCATCAATGATGGCTTGAAAGTGGCGAGAAAGCAGTCGCCACCAGACCTGATGGTATTACCTGTCAAAGCAGTAGGAGAGAAACAATGAAACAGCTAATTTCTCTTTTACTACTCAGCATTTGTCTACCCGCCTTTGCGGCTGATAAACCTGCTAACCTGGATCAGTTATTAGAACAGGTAAAACGGGAACGTGTGCTTGAGCAGCAGCAAAATCAACGGCGTGAAGCAGAATTTGCCCAAGCACATAGTGAACAAGCTAATCTTTTGGCGGAAGCCAAAAGAGAGTTAGCCGCACAAGAAAATCGTACCGAACAGCTCAACACCACTTTTAATGAACAAGAACAACGTTTAGCTGAACAACAGAACTTACTTGATGAAAAATCAGGTTCACTGGGTGAATTATTTGGGACAGTCAGACAGGTTGCTAATGACAGTCGTGGTGTCCTGGAAAGTTCAATGACCAACGTTCAACATCCTGAAAGGGTAGACTTTCTCAATAACTTGAGTGAAAGCAAACAACAACCGACGATAGAAGAGCTACGCCAGTTGTGGTTAACACTGCAAGAAGAAATGACGGCTTCGGGCAAAGTCGAAAAATTTACCACCCCCGTTATTACAACCACCGGTGATGTTGAAGATAAAGACGTCACTCGCATTGGTGTCTTTACGGCTTTTTCTGATGGGACTTTCCTAAGATACCTGTCTGAGACCGGCAATTTAGTTGAGCTGGCAAGGCAACCTGTGGATCGCTTCAGAAACGTCGTATCTGAGTTTGAAGAGGCACAAGCAGGTGAGTTAATGCCAACCGTTGTTGATCCCACCCGTGGTGCGATCATGGCCTTGTTAGTGCAGACACCCACTCTGAAAGAACGTATTCAACAAGGTGGCTGGATTGGCTACATCATTTTAGTGCTTGGTGCTATTGGCCTCATTATCGCACTCATCCAGTTTTTATCGCTGACCAAAGATGGTCATGGCATTGCCAAACAGCAGAAACAAAAAGAAGTCAGCGAAAAAAATCCGCTGGGACGAATTTTGTCTGTTTACAATGATCGCTTAGCACATGATGTGGAAACCTTATCTTTAAAACTGGATGAGGCTATTCTCAGAGAAATGCCTAAGTTGGAGCGCGGTTTGATTACACTAGCTATTCTAGCCGCGATTGCCCCTATGCTTGGTTTGTTGGGGACGGTTTCAGGCATGATAGAAACATTCCAATCAATCACATTATTTGGTACTGGTGATCCTAAATTAATGTCTGGTGGTATATCTCAGGCATTGGTCACTACAGAGCTGGGGCTGGCTGTAGCGATTCCTTTATTGTTGATTCACAGTGGTTTATCAGGCAAGTCGAATCGATTAGTGCAAATTCTTGATGAAGAAAGTGCGGCTATCGTTGCTCGTAATGCGGAAAAACAACATGACCAATCTGTCTGACGGACTTTTTCAGATTGAATTACTGATGGAAAGCGGGGGAACCGTTTTATGGTTGATCCTGTTTTCGTCTGTATTAATGTGGACCTTAATTATTGAGCGTTATTTGTTTGTGGTGTTCACACATCCCAAACAAATGAAAAAGCGAATTCAGGAGTGGCAAGAGCGTCAGGACAGAAATAGTTGGTTTGCTGTTCAAATACGTCAAGGCATGATTACTGAAAGTCGTATTTCCCTGCAACGTTATTTGATGACAATTCGCACACTCACCGTCGCCTTGCCCATGTTGGGCTTACTGGGCACAGTGGGTGGAATGATTCAAACATTTGATGTCATGACCGTTTTCGGTACAGGTAATGCCAGAGGCATGGCTGGTGGGATTTCTGTCGCTCTGATTACGACGATGGGCGGTCTTTTGACGGCATTATCTGGTTTGTATTTCAGCACGCAGTTAACTCAACGTACAGAACGCGAAGTCGATAAAGTGGCTGACGCCCTGCGTAGAGAGTAAAGGATAGACATGAGAAACCGACATTCCCGACGCCAAAGCGGCGGTATCGCTGAAATAAACATGACACCATTGATAGATATGGTGTTTATCTTATTAATCTTCTTTATTGTCACCAGCTCTTTTGTCAAAGAGACCGGAGTAGACGTTAACCGACCTTCGGCCAAAACAGCTGTGAAAAAAGAGCGGGCAAATATTCTGATATCGATTCGTGCCAATGACGAAATCTGGATGGACAAACGCCAAATTGATCGTCGTGCTGTCAGGGCTAATGTTGAGCGAATGCATGCTGAAAATCCAGAAGGTTCTGTGATCATCTTAGCGGATGAAGAAGCCAAAACCGGGCTGTTAATTGAGGTAATGGACCAGGCCCGGTTGGCGGGTGTGGCCAATGTATCTATTGCTGCTGAACGCGACTAACGGCGGTCTTGATGAGATTAGTAGTAGGTATCCTTCTGGCATTAGTCGTGAACTTTGGTCTGTTCTATTTAATGGAGCACATGACCAATAGTAAAAGCATTGATAGACGTGAGATTGAAGAAGTCCAGATTCTGGACTTTGTGCGTTTGAAAAAAGAAGAAGCTCAACCCGAAACCAAAAAGCGAGAAGTACCCAAAAAACCACCGCCACCGGAAGAGCCGCCACCACCTGAACCGGCCGCCACTCAGGCAGATAAACCTGATGCACCTACGCCACAGATGGATATTCCTGCCATTGATGTGCCCATGAATATTACAGGCGGGCCTTATCTGGGCGATTTTGCCGCTGCTCCCAAAGCAGCGCCAGCACCAGCACCGAATAATGCGCCAATGTTAGATAATGAGGTGGTGCCACTGGTGCGTATTCCTCCTAAATATCCTCGCGTGGCTTCCAGACGGGGTATTGAAGGTGTGGTCACGGTGACATTTATCATCACTAAAGATGGCCGAGTACGTGATCCAAAAGTTATTAAAGCTGAACCTGCTAGTGTGTTTAATGATGCGGCTTTGAGAGCGATCCTTAAATGGAAGTTCAAACCTAAGTATGTGGATGGACAAGCTGTTGAACGTCAGGCCACTCAGGAAATAGAGTTTAAATTGTCACGATGAGTAAGCCATTACTAACCATATTGATTGTGCTGTTTGTCCTAGGGATAGGGACTGTCTCTGCTGCCGAAACGAAAGATGAGCAGTTTCTACTTAGCGAAGACACATATAAAGCCCTGAATCAGGCTCAAGAGCTGATGGAGAAAGAAAGCTATCCTCAAGCTCAACAGCAGCTGAATAACTTGCTCGATAAGGTGGAAAAAGGCAGCTATGAGCAAGCCGTTGTTCTGCAAACATTGGGTTTTTTATACTCCTCCCTTGAACAGTATAAAAAAGCGACGGATACATTTCAGCGCGCGCTGGACTTGGATGCCTTGCCAAAGGATGTAACGCACACACTACGTTACAATCTGGCACAGCTACTAATTGCGGATGGCCAGTATAAAAAAGGTATTCCGCTGATGGAAGAATGGCTGTCTGCAGAAAAAAAACCTGACAACACAGTCTATGTGCTTCTGGCCAGTGCCTATTATCAAATAGAAAACTTTTCAAAAGCAGCGGATAGAATCAACATCGCCATCAAAAACGATAAAACTCCCAAAGAGGACTGGTACCGCTTATTGCTATCATCTTATTTGTCTCTGAAACACTATAAATCTGCCATTAATGTGCTTGAGGTATTGATTACCCGATATCCGCATAAAAAAGTGTATTGGGAGCAATTGTCTGCTTTATACATGCAACAGAATAAAGAGTTCACCTCACTTGCTGTAAAAATGCTGGCTAAACGTCTTGACCTGACAGAACCTAAAACCCTGGTCAACTTGTCAGATATGTACCGTTATCTGGCCGTGCCATTCAAAGCTGGCCAACTACTTGAACAAGGTATGCAACAAAAAGTCCTCCCACGTAACTATGACAATCTGAATAAGTTAGCTGACAGTTGGTTAGCCGCTCGGGAAAATCAGCGTGCAGCAGAGACATTAAACGTCATGATTACCATGGATAACACGGGTGAAAGCCACTTAAAACTGAGCCAAATCTATATCAGGACTGAGCAGTGGGGTAAGGTAGTAGATACGTTATCCAGTGCCATAAATAAATTAAAAGGCAATAAACTGGGACAAACCCACCTGATGTTAGGAACGGCTTATTACCACCTGGACAATTTAGAGCAGGCAAAGGATCAGTTTATAAAAGCGGCGGCTTTTGATGCACAGAAAAAACAAGCTGGGCAGTGGTTGCAACATATTAACAGTCTGTTAGAGAAGAAAGATGAGCCGGCTGCCTGATCTGCATGAGCAAAAACAGGCACTGGTCCAACATTACAAATGGTTGCGTCAATACGGATGCAATGACTCCCACAGTGGTAATGCTTCTTTTCGCTGGCATAATGATGTCTGGGTGACGCCAACAGGTTGTTGTGCCGATACACTCAGCCCTGATGATTTGGTTCGTTGTCATCTTGATGGCCACTGCGGGGAAGGCGCTTCTCTGGATGCGCCTCTGCATATTGCTGTTTATCAACAAAACGACAAAACCCGGGCAGTATTTCATAGCCATGGACCTCATGCCGTCGCCATGACCTTAACTGGTGATGGTTTTACACCCATCGATTTTGAAGGGCAATACTACTTTCCAGTGGTCCCGATTATTCATATCAATTATGCTGAATATGTCGAAAAGGCACCCGCTGCTGTTGCGCAGACTTTAAAAAAGTATAAGGTGACAGTAGTCAGTGGCCATGGTGTCTATGCCTGTGCCGAAACGATAAATTTGGCTTATAAATGGACATGTTCACTGGAGTTGTCAGCAAAAACAGCATGGTTAGCTAAACAAATCTGAAGTGTGTGACTTATTTTCGCAACAAATTCACAGTTCATTAGTCATAACGACACAATAAAAATACAGAGATGAGGTAGCAATATGACTGCTGAAAGCGCATTGAAAAAATATGCTTCGATGGAAAGTTCTTATTTAAGAACGCCAGTACTAGACGAAGGTAACCCAGCAGAGAAACGTCAAGAAATTGCTGATTACTTTAATTTCACTTTCGAACGTTACGAATCTTTGTTTGCTACCTTAAGCGATGATCAAGCCTACTTTCAGAAGTCGATTCCTCTTCGTCACCCATTGATTTTTTATTTTGGTCACACGGCGACTTTTTTCGTTAATAAAATGCTGTTAGCAGGGCTGATTGATAAACGTATTGATCCTAAATTTGAATCGATGTTTGCGGTGGGTGTGGATGAAATGAGTTGGGATGATCTCAACGATGATCATTATGACTGGCCAGCGGTTGAAGAGGTTAAAGCTTACCGCAAGAAAGTACAGGCGATGGTCAACAAGGTGATTCGTCAGGCGCCACTCAAACTACCTATTGATTGGGAAAATCCATGGTGGTCTATCATGATGGGGATTGAGCATGAGCAGATCCATCTTGAAACCTCTTCAGTTCTTATTCGTCAGCAACGACTGGAATGGGTAAAACCGCATCCTGCCTGGCAACCATTCAAAGAAACAAACCAAGCACCTGAGAATAGCCTGGTCGAAGTGCCTGCTGGAAAAGTGAGTTTGGGTAAACCATATTCGGATTCTATCTATGGCTGGGATAATGAATATGGCACACACGAAGCAGAAATTGAGACCTTTCAGGCTGCTAAGTTTTTAGTCAGTAATCAGGAGTTCCTAGAGTTCGTTGAAGATGGTGGCTATAACACCGATGAATACTGGTCTGAGGACGGTCTGCAATGGCGTCAGTTTACCCAGGCACAGCATCCCACTTTTTGGCTTGAAACCAAGCAAGGCTGGCAGTGTCGTTTGATGACTGAGGTCATTGATATGCCATGGGACTGGCCAGTTGATGTTAATTATCACGAAGCAAAAGCGTTTTGTAATTGGAAGGCAAAGCAAACAGGCCAATCCGTGCGTCTTCCAACCGAAGATGAATGGTATCGACTCTATGATGAGGCTGGACTGCAAGAATTAACCAGCGATCTCGCACCGGCAAATATTCATCTGGACTATGCGGCTTCATCTTGTCCTGTGAATTTCTTTAAACACGGTGATTGGTATGATGTCATTGGTAATGTGTGGCAATGGACTGAAACACCCATTTATCCATTCGATGAGTTTAAAGTACATGCTATCTACGATGACTTTACGACACCGACTTTTGACGGTCGACACAACCTGATTAAAGGCGGATCGTGGATTTCCTCCGGTAACGAAAGCCGCAAAGCTTCTCGCTATGCTTTTCGTAAACATTTTTTCCAGCATGCCGGATTCCGTTATGTCGTGTCTGAGGCGGAGCTGGAAGAATACAGTTCTAACTACGAAACAGATACGATGCTGTCACAGTATGCAGAATTCCATTATGGTGATGAATACCTCAATGTAGCGAATTTCCCTAAAGCACTGGCTGAGCTTGCTATTGAAATGATGGCGGGCAAAGAAATGAAAAAGGCGCTGGATTTGGGATGTTCAGTGGGTCGAGCGAGTTTTGAGTTAGCCAAACATTTCGAACAAGTGACCGGCGTTGATTTTTCAGCACGTCTTATTAATCTCGGCACGCAAATGGCTGAGCAAGGTGTGGTGCGATACACCATCACTGATGAAGGTGAGTTAGTTCACTACAATGAGCGACGCCTCGACCAACTTGGATTAGAAGACACAGCTGCTAAGGTCGAATTTTTACAGGGTGATGCCTGTAACTTGAAGCCCATATTCAAAGAGTATGACCTGATATTGGCTGCCAACCTGATTGACCGACTCTACAAACCGACACAATTTTTAGCGACGGTACATGAACGGTTGAATCAGAATGGCTTGCTGGTACTGGCTTCGCCTTATACCTGGCTGGAAGAACACACGGAAAAAGCACATTGGTTGGGCGGTTTCAAGAAAGATGGTGAGAGCTTTACCACGCTGGATGGTTTGAAGGCGATTTTAGAACCCCATTTCGAGCTTATTCGTGGGCCGGAAGCAATCCCCTTTGTTATTCGTGAAACGAGCCGAAAATTCCAACATACTTTATCTGAAGTGACGGTCTGGAAACGTAAATAATGACGATAGATTTTGATCAGAAGATAGATCGAAGTTTTAGTCATAGTCTGAAATTTGATGCCAGAGCAGCTTATTTCGGCCGGAGTGATGTGATTCCGATGTGGGTGGCGGATATGGACTTTTCTGCTCCAGAAGCCGTGACAAAGGCGCTCGTTGAACGTGCTAAGCATCCAATTTATGGGTATACGCTGCATCCTGACTCCATGTATGACGCTTTGATTGATTGGAGTGCCAAGCGTTATCAATGGCAGATAAAGCAAAGCGAGATCATAATGTGTCCTGGCGTTGTCCCTTCAATCAATGCCGTTATTGAAGCGATCACAGAGCCTGGTGACAAAGTCATTGTTCAGCCTCCCGTTTACTTTCCGTTTTTTTCATCGGTTGAGAAAAGTGGCAGGGAGTTAGTGTTAAATCCGCTTTATCTCGACAATAATCGCTACTATATTGATTTTGAGCATCTTGAACAGTGTGCACAGCAAGGTGCTAAAACATTACTTTTTTGTTCCCCTCACAATCCAGTTGGTCGGGTTTGGACACAAGAAGAATTAGCACAGTTACTTGAGCTGGCTGAGCGTTATCAGATGACTATTATCTCTGATGAAATTCATGCTGATCTGATTTTTCCTGAACAACAGCATATTGCATTGGCAACGCTGACTCAGACCAATAATGTCATCACTACATTAGCACCCAGTAAAACATTCAATATTGCCGGTATGGGCTTATCGTCACTGATTGTCAGTAATAAGCAACAGCGTAAAGCGATAAAAGCGGTGTTTGAACAATGGCATATTAGCCCTTCTAACCCTTTCAGCATCACCGCGTTTGAAGCGGCTTATCGTCATGGTGAAGACTGGTTAGACCAGCTAAATATTTATATTTACAAAAATAAGAAATGGGTAGAAGATTTTCTTCAAACTCATTGCCCTCAGCTCAAGCTGATTGAGTCGGAAGGCACGTATTTATTGTGGCTCGATTGCCGTGCTTTGGGAATGGATAATGAGACACTCAAACGTTTCTTTATCGAGCAGGCCGGCGTAGGTATGAATCCAGGTTATGTCTTTGGTGATAATGGGGGAGGTTTTATGCGTCTTAATATTGGAACACGTCTCGAGATTGTCCAGCAGGCAATGAAGAGAATCGCTAGTGCCATTGATGGTATTAGTGCAAGCTGAAGCATCATCTTGGCTAGCAGTCAGAACCTAATCACTAGCAAGCAAATTAATTCAGTCAGGAAACGGAGTTTACAGCGATGATGAATGATGAAATTGGTGAAGCGGCAGGTGTTGTATGGACGTTCTTAAACGCGAAGGGTGAGACCTCAGCTTCACGTATATGCAAAGAGACCAAGCTTGAGGCAAAGCTGTTTCAGCGAGCTGTAGGCTGGTTAGCTAAAGAGAATAAGCTACTTATCAAGCAACAAGGGCGTACCGAATACCTTAGTTTGCGTTGATTTTTGAGTAACGGCGTTTGACTGAAAATGCGCCCCGAATATCACCCATCTTATAGCCGGTAGCCATGTCATTAGGGTAGTTCTTGTCTATTATTTTGCTAACAGGTAACGCTATCTTGCTGCCATGACATGACAGACAGACTTTATCCGTTGGGATCGCTTTCATATAACGCCAGTCATACCCAAAATCAGAATCGACTTTTTCTATGAAGGTCAGAGATTGAATAGCTTCTCCCGTTTTTAGGCGCGTTTCAAAGTTCTGTAGAACACCTGTTTCCCAGCTGTCAGCTTCATTCTCAAGGTTGCGAACTCGCAAGCTTGTTCGATGAATATCGAGACTGTATTTCTTCGACATTTCATCAGCGATGGTCGGTGCGACCAATTTACAGACAGAAATAGCTTCTACAGGACCGCCGTCCTGTAGCGCTGACATTAATGCTTCTTTCAGATGCGTTGATAGATCTTTGATAGCCGCCTGAGCATCACGCTCGAAAGCCGCTTGTTCATCGCTATCTGCATAGGCGGGTAT
>NZ_DIAC01000019.1:9341-18968 GCF_002414625.1 Methylophaga sp. UBA5088
GGTATGCCGAAACCCAGTGCAATAATGAGAGGAAAAAAAAGACCCAGACGCATTAATTGATCGCCATGTGAAAGTAGCCATAGAGCATTATGGGCCAGCATAGATAAGGGCTGAGTAAAAAGTGCCATAGAGTCCTTTTTGGAGCAAAGCCCACACCATGAATAAACCCAATGCAGATGCCGACAAGCAACAGCATTAATAAATCATGATCAGATTTACCATTTTCCATTAACAAACGGTTGGGAAAAACTAATATCGCTGCAGACAAGCCTAATGCCATTAACAGGCTAAGCAAACGAATAATAGTTTTATCTAACCAAGATTCAGTCATCCAGCGTATCCATTGGGCAGTTTTCTAACCACATGACATTGATAATACCTAATGCCACAGCTAATAAAATTCCAAGTATCCAGGCAAAATACCACATAACAGGTTCCTAATAGGTTGAATGTTGGTTACCACGAATGAAATTCACATCGAGTCTTCGCCACATACGACGGTAGGTCCAGAAGCTGTAGCAAATAATAATTGGCACCATGACTACCGCCACCCAAAACATAATTTTTAATGTTAACAAACTCGAGGTGGCATCCCACATAGTCAGGCTATGATTCACTGCATCACTTGATGGCATGATGAATGGGAACATAGAAAATCCAGCGGTCAGGATAATGCCCGTCAGTGTGATGGAACTGCTGATGAAAGCCCAGCCAGCACGTGAAAAGTGAGAAAATAAATACACGCCAATCATGCCCAGAAAAGCCAATATGGGCGCCAGCATCATCCATGGATACTGTTGATAATTGAGTAACCAGCCTCCCGCTTGAGTGGTGACTTGTTTCATGTCGGGTGTGAAGCTTGAACTTGCCGCAGGCATAGAGCTGACGACATAGCCATCAATACCGAAAGACACCCATAAGCCGGCTAAAGCAAAGGCAATTAATAAGGCGACTGAACTGGCCTTGGCAACTTGTGTGGCTCGCCATTCAAGACTATCCAATGTTCGAATTTGCAACCAGACAGATCCATGCATAACAATCATCAGCAAGCTGACTACGCCCGCTAACAATGCAAAGGGATTCAATAACTGCAGGAAGCCACCGGTGTAGTTTGGACGCATCATTTCGTCAAAATAAAAGGGTACACCCAGTAATAAATTACCGAATGCCACACCAAAGATAAGTGGCGGGACAAAGCTGCCGATAAATAACCCCCAATCCCAGCTGGAACGCCAGCGTGAGTCATCCAGTTTACTTCGATAGTCAAACCCTACAGGTCGAAGAAAGAGGGCAAACAACGTTAGCATCATCGCTAAATAAAAACCTGAAAACGCCATGGCATAAACCAGTGGCCATGCAGCGAATAAGGCACCACCTGCCGTGACTAACCACACTTGGTTTCCTTCCCAGTGAGGACCGACCGTATTAATCATGATACGGCGCTCTTCATCGGTATGGCCGATAAAAGGTAGCAAAATTCCTACGCCCATATCAAAGCCATCAGTCAAGGCAAAGCCAATAAGGAGAATTCCCATCAGCAGCCACCAGATTAATTTTAATGTTTCGTAATCCAGTACCATGATTAGCTCCTCGCTGCTGATGTTTCGTGGTGGTAACGACCCGTGTGTAAACTGCTAGGTCCTTGCCTGATGAACCGGATCATCAGGTAAAGCTCAACAATTAACAGCAGCGTGTAAAAGACAACTAACGCTATCAGGCTGTTGTATACATCACCGGCGGACAAGGTCGATGTCGAAATATGCGTTGGTAAAATGCCACTGATGGTCCAGGGTTGTCGACCAAATTCAGCTACAAACCAACCTGTCTCGGCGGCTATCCATGGTAACGGCAGGCTGAACATGGCCAGACGAAGCAACCACTTTTTCTTGTACTCTTGTCTTTTTGCACAGTGATAGAAAGACAAAAAGAACACAATCAGCATGGCAAAACCACAAGCGACCATGACTCTGAACGCCCAGAACATAGGTGCAACAGGTGGCACAGTATCACGTGCTGCCGCTTTAATTTGTTCGTCTGTCGCGTCGGTGACGTTGTTAGTATATTTCTTCAACAGTAGTCCGTAGCCCAAGTCATCTTTGACTTCATCAAACGCGGCTTTAGTTTCTTCTGTGACAGGACCTTCGCGTAATTGTTTTAATAAGGCGTAGGCTTGCATACCATTACGAACACGGTCTTCATGTTCAGCTACCAGATCTTTAACACCCGTAACAGGTTCAGTGACTGAGCGTGTCGCAATCAGTCCCAGAAGATAAGGGATCTTAACCGCATAGTCGGTTTCCATTGTTTCGTCATTCGGCAAGCCAAACAGTGTAAATGCGGCAGGTGGCTCTGCAGTTTCCCATTCAGCTTCAATGGCGGCTAATTTTGTTTTCTGTACATCACCTACTTCATAACCACTTTCATCACCTAGCAGAATGACTGAACATATGGCCGCCACACCAAAACCTGCTGCGACAGCAAAACTACGACGAGCAAAGCCGATGTCACGCTTTCTCAATAAGTAGTAAGCACTGATGCTGAGAACAAACATGGCACCAGTGACATAACCGGCAGCCACAGTATGGATAAACTTCACCTGAGCCACAGGGTTGAAAAATACTTCGGAGAAGCTGGTCAGTTCCATACGCATAGTTTCATAATTGAATTGTGCGCCAACCGGATTTTGCATCCAGGCATTCGCCACCAGAATCCATAATGCAGAAAGATTAGACCCGAGAGCGACCAGGAAAGTGGTGGTTAAATGTTGTCGTTTGCTGAGTCTGTCCCAGCCGAGGAAAAACATACCTACAAAGGTGGACTCAAGCATGAAAGCCATCAAGCCCTCAATGGCTAGTGGGGCACCAAATATATCGCCAACATAGTGCGAATAATAGGCCCAGTTGGTGCCAAACTGAAATTCCATAGTCAGCCCAGTCGTCACACCAAGAGCGAAGTTGATACCGAAGAGTTTGCCCCAGAATTTTGTCATGTCTCGGTAGATTTCTTTACCGGTCATAACATAGACGGATTCCATGATCACCAGAATCCAAGAAAGCCCCAGAGTAAGTGGAACAAAAATGAAGTGATACATTGCCGTGATGGCAAACTGCAAACGGGATAGATCGACTAGGTGTTCAGAAATCAAGGTGCTTCTCCATCTGAAGAGTGATTAATAATCACGTCAGCGACGGCGTCATGGTCAATGTCGTCGGGGGCGCTACTAAAAAACAAATGCCAAATAAAAAAAAGTAACACGAGCTTGCAGACCAACATAATGCTAAGCTCAATTATCAATTTTCTATCAGTGAATAATTTCTTCGCCACTATTCCACCACAACATTAATTAAGAAAACATGATCTTAGTCAATTTAAGTTAAATCAGGTTGCCAGCTTAGTTAATTTTAAGGTGGAAATCATACGCCAGATATTTTGTTAAGCAGTCTTATCAGGTTTTTATTTACAAAACTTTACAAACTTGTCACCTTTAACACGAGGGAATCACACACTCACTTTATTTAAATCGTGTTTTTTTCACAGATATGTTGTATCTGTGTTGTCTGTTAGGCTTTTATCCTGCTAACCTTCGGTGGGAATAATTTTAGGTAGATATCTCAACAATGACGAATACATACAATGCATCTGCCATTGAAGTTTTGACGGGGCTTGAGCCTGTCCGAAAACGACCAGGCATGTATACAGATACTGCTCGTCCTAACCATCTTGCCCAAGAGGTCATTGATAACAGTGTTGATGAGGCTGTGGCCGGTCATGCTAAACAGATTCAGGTAACACTACACAAAGACAATTCATTGGAAGTGAGTGATGATGGTCGAGGTATGCCCGTGGATATTCATCCCGAAGAAGGCGTGCCTGGTGTTGAGGTGATTCTGACCCGACTTCATGCTGGTGGTAAGTTTTCCAATAAGAACTACCGATTTTCAGGTGGTTTACATGGTGTGGGTGTTTCTGTTGTTAATGCATTATCGTCTCGCCTGGAAGTCAAAATTCGTCGAAATGCGACCGAGTATCAGATTGCTTTTGAAAGCGGTGCTTTAGTCGAAGCTTTAAACGAAATTGGTACTGTTGGTAAACGGAATACTGGTACTACAGTGCGATTCTGGCCAGAAGAGCCGTTTTTTGACTCACCTAAATTTTCAGTACCTAGATTACGACACGTACTTCGGGCGAAAGCAGTGTTATGTCCGGGGTTAGTGGTCACATTTACTGATCTATCCGGAAAGGAAAAAGTCGAAGATCGCTGGTGTTATGAAGATGGGTTAAATTCTTATCTTTCCTCTGCCATGACCGATGCTCCCTGTGTCCCTGCCGCGCCTTTTGTAGGCCATATGAGTGAGGAGTCCCAGGAAGTCGACTGGGCACTGATGTGGCAGCTTGAAGCCGGTGACGAGCTGGCCGAAAGTTATGTCAATCTCATTCCCACTGCACAAGGTGGTACCCATGTTAACGGCCTACGCAGCGGTGTTTTGGAAGCACTTAGGGAATTCTGTGAGTTTCGTAACTTATTGCCGAGAGGTGTGAAGTTAGCACCGGAAGATGTTTGGGAACGCTGTTGTTATGTGTTGTCCGTCAAGTTGGAGGACCCACAGTTTTCAGGACAGACCAAAGAACGTTTATCTTCTCGTCAGTGTGCTGGCTTTGTGTCTGGTGTAGTCAAAGATGCCTTTAGTTTGTGGCTGAACCATCACGTGGAAGATGGCGAAAAAATAGCTGATTTGGCGATCAATAACGCTCAGTCCAGATTAAAACAAGCAAAAAAAGTGGTCCGAAAACGGGTACAGTCCGGCCCAGCTCTACCGGGTAAGTTAGCGGATTGTGCTTCACAGGACCCATCCCGTACAGAATTATTTTTAGTTGAAGGGGACTCGGCTGGCGGCAGTGCCAAGCAAGGGCGAAACCGTGAGTTTCAGGCGATTATGCCTCTACGCGGCAAAATTCTGAATACCTGGGAAGTTGAGCCTGGACAAGTCCTGGCATCTCAGGAAGTCCATGATATTGCGGTCGCTATTGGTGTGGATCCGGGGTCTGATGATTTGTCCGGTCTGCGCTATGGCAAGATTTGCATATTAGCCGATGCGGATTCTGATGGTGCTCATATCGCTACCTTGTTATGTGCCCTCTTTGTCAGACATTTCCGTCCTCTGGTGGAAGCTGGCCATATCTGCGTGGCGATGCCACCGTTATATCGCATCGATGTGGGCAAGCAGGTGTTCTATGCCTTGGATGATGAAGAACGCCAGATTATTCTGGATCGAATTGAAAAAGAAAAAATCAAAGGTAAAGTCAGTACGCAGCGCTTTAAAGGGTTAGGGGAAATGAATCCCATGCAGTTACGCGAGACGACTATGGCGCCTGATACCCGCCGTTTAATTCGACTTACCATTAATGCCGAAGACGATACGATGATGACCTTGGACAAACTGCTAGCCAAAAAACGGGCTGGTGATCGTAAGTCTTGGCTTGAGCAACATGGTGACTTAGCCGATTTGGCTGCTTTATAAATGATGAAGAGATATAACCCATGACTACTTTCGTCGATGATTTGGAGAATATGCCGCTACGCGATTTCACTGAAAAAGCGTATCTGGATTATTCGATGTATGTCATTCTGGATCGTGCATTGCCGCATATTGGTGATGGTTTAAAACCTGTTCAGCGTCGGATTATTTATGCGATGTCTGAGCTTGGATTGAGTGCCTTATCCAAGCATAAAAAGTCAGCTAGAACAGTGGGTGATGTATTAGGTAAATACCATCCTCATGGTGACTCTGCCTGTTACGAAGCCATGGTATTAATGGCACAGCCATTTTCTTATCGTTATCCTCTAGTCGATGGGCAAGGTAACTGGGGCTCGATTGATGATCCTAAGTCTTTTGCTGCAATGCGTTATACAGAAGCGCGTCTGGCAGCGTATTCACAGGTTCTGTTAAGTGAGTTAGGACAGGGGACTGCGGACTGGATACATAATTTTGATGGCACCATGGATGAGCCAGCATTACTGCCAGCTCGATTACCGAATCTATTATTGAATGGTACGACTGGGATAGCGGTCGGTATGGCGACCGATGTGCCCCCTCATAATCTTCGCGAAGTAGTGAATGCCTGCTTACGCTTATTAAAATCACCAAAAAGCACATTAGACGACCTGCTTGAAGATATTCAGGGCCCGGACTTCCCAACAGGTGCCGAGATCGTTTCCAGCCGTGATGAGATTCATAAAATATATGCCACGGGTCATGGTTCTATAAAACAGCGTGCCTGTTATAAAAAAGAAGAGGGTGAAATCATTATTCATGAATTGCCCTACCAGGTTTCCGGCGCCAAAGTACTAGAACAAATTGCCGCACAGATGCAGGCCAAAAAATTACCGATGGTCGCTGATTTACGTGATGAGTCAGATCATGAAAATCCCGTGCGACTGGTGATTATGCCCCGCTCAAACAGAGTGGATATTGAGAGTTTAATGTCACATCTGTTTGCGACTACAGATTTAGAACGCAGCTATCGTGTCAATATGAACATGATTGGCATGGATGGCCGTCCTCAGGTGAAAAATCTGCTGGATATGCTGCAGGAGTGGCTCAGTTATCGGGTTGAAACGGTTCGTCGTCGTCTACAGTATCGCCTGGATAAAGTGCTGGATCGCATGCACGTGCTGGAAGGCTTACTCGTGGCCTACCTCAATATCGATGAGGTAATAGCCATTATCCGCACTGAGGATGAGCCGAAAGCCGTGATGATGGAGCGCTTCGGAATCTCGGACAGACAAGCTGAAGCTATATTAGAACTACGTTTACGCCATTTAGCCAAGCTGGAAGAGATGAAAATCCGTGGCGAAATGGATGAGTTGAGTAAAGAACGGAAACAACTCGAATTATTATTAGGCTCAGATACTCGACTGAAAACACTTATTCGTAAAGAATTGACGGCAGATGCTGAAAAGTATGGTGACGACCGACGATCACGGATTATAGAGCGACAAGCTGCAAAAGCACTGAATGCCACCGAATTATTACCCACTGAACCTTTAACCATTGTGCTGTCTGAAAGTGGTTGGGTGCGTGCAGCCAAAGGTCATGATGTGGATCCGGCTTCATTAAACTTCCGTACCGGTGATCGCTATTTTGCGTCAGTAAAAGCCAGAAGTAATCAACAGATTGTGTTTCTGGATGACAGTGGTCGTAGTTATTCTCTCGGTGCTCATACCTTACCCTCTGCGAGGGGGCAGGGTGAACCGTTGAGTGGGCGGTTACAATCACCTCCTGAGGCCAGGTTTGTCGCCGTTCTTACGGTTGAGTCGGAACAATCGGTGCTGCTAACCAATACGGCAGGTTATGGTTTTATTACTCAACTCGATAATTTGATCGCTAAAAATAAAGCGGGCAAGGCCATATTTAATATTCCAAAAGGCGCCTCACTGCTGCCACCGTTATTTATAAACAGCAAGGATACACGCGTTGCCGTGGCTTCCGGAGATGGACGTTTATTGGTTTTTCCTGCAGATGACATTCCAGAAATGAACAAGGGCAAAGGCGTCCGACTCATTAATATTCCACAGGCAAAATTCACTTCGGGTCAAGAATGGATGCAAGCGGTCGTTATTGTACCTAATGAACAGGGCCTGACCTTGCACGCTGGCAGACGGCACTTAACCTTGAAAGCCACGGATCTGGAGCATTACCAAGGCAGTCGAGGCAAAAGAGGACATAAACTCCCTCGTGGTTTACAAAAAGTCAGTGAGATGGAAGTCGCTGAATAAACGTCATGATGATGACAGTGCTGTCACATCAGATTAGGTAGGCTATGTAAGATTACCTCACGGCATAGCTGGTTTACCTGAATGTATAATGATCGCAGCTCAATCTTGTTAAGATATGAGCGCCTAAATAACAAGAGCTTAAAGACCAAAACAATCTAATGAAAATCCTGATAAGCAATGATGATGGCTACATGTCGAAAGGCATCCGCACACTGGCAAAGGCAATGGCAGAACTAGGGGAGATAACCGTTGTCGCACCAGACAGAAATCGTAGCGGTGCCAGCAATTCACTGACATTGGAAAACCCGCTCAGACTGGAGAGACAAGAAGATGGCGTATACAGAGTAGAAGGAACGCCTACTGATTGTGTGCATCTGGCCATTACCGGATTACTCGATGATGAACCCGATATGGTGGTGTCAGGTATTAATTCTGGCGCTAACCTGGGTGATGATGTGCTTTATTCCGGTACTGTGGCAGCGGCGATGGAAGGGCGTTTCCTAGGGCTACCAGCCATTGCGATATCACTGACATCACATAATGGAACACACTATGAAACAGCGGCCTGGGTCGCCAAAAAGTTGGTCGCTCAGTTAAAACTCTCTGCTTTGCCGGCTGATACCATTCTTAATGTCAATGTGCCCGATTTACCGATAGATGAAATTACAGGTATCGAAAGCACCAGACTGGGCCATCGTCATAAAGCTGAACCTGTTATCAAAGAAACGGATCCTCGTGGTCGTGCAATGTACTGGATCGGTCCGGCAGGTGAAGAGGAAGATGCAGGACCTGGCACTGACTTTGATGCTATTCGCCGGGGAGCTGTGTCAGTCACCCCCTTACAAATTGATTTAACACGCTACGATGCTATTGATGGCGTTGCCAACTGGTTGAAAGATATTTGAGATGAAAACCGACTACCGAGGCATCGGCATGACCTCTCAGCGAACGCGTGATCGGCTGGTGGCCAGATTGCAGGAGCGAGGGATTAAAAATAGTGATGTGTTGTCTGTCATTCGTGAGATGCCAAGACATCTATTTGTGGATGAAGCCTTAGCGAGCCGGGCATACGAAGATACTGCCTTACCTATTGGTCATGGGCAGACCATTTCTCAACCGTATATTGTCGCTAAAATGACCGAGATTTTATTAGAGGGTGGTCCTCGTCAAAAAATTCTAGAGGTCGGTACTGGCTCGGGTTATCAAACCGCGGTGTTATCCAAACTTGTCGAACGGGTATACAGTGTTGAGCGTATTTCGCCGTTACAAAATCAAGCGCGCGAACGTTTTTATCAATTAAAACTCAATAATATTAAACTCAAACACAGTGATGGAAACTGGGGATGGGAGTGGTATGCGCCTTATGACGCTATTATTGTGACCTGTGCACCGGAACACATTCCATTAGAGTTATTAAAACAACTGGCTCCTGGAGGACGCTTGGTGATTCCTGTCGGCAGCAGCCAAGGACAGTCATTGCGTGTGATAGATCGTGAAGGCGACAGGTATGAGGAAACGGAATTAGATCCTGTCAGTTTTGTCCCATTATTGAGTGGTCAGATTTAATGCGATTATTTTCTGGTTTGTATGCACGAGTGATGATTTGGGCCCGACATAAATATGCGACCTATTGGTTAGCGTTAGTCAGTTTCACTGAGTCTTCGTGTTTTTTGGTTCCACCTGATGTGATGTTGGCACCCATGACCTTAGCAAGGCCTGAGCGAGCATGGTTTTTGGCGATGCTGACCACCGTGACTTCGGTATTGGGGGGGCTGTTAGGTTACTTTATTGGTTTATTTGCGTTCAATATGGCTGAACCACTCTTGATATCACTAGGCTATATGGATGCG